>DAIDKC010000271.1 GCA_027451045.1 Holophagaceae bacterium
AACCCGGCCCGGCGCAGTTCCCGCAGGGCCTCGGAAACCGAGGATTGGGGGACGCCCAGCACTTCCGCGACCTGGCACACACAGAGTTCGGCCGGTTCGAGCAGCGCCAGGACGCGCATGCGGAGGGGATGGGACACCGCCTTCACCTGCTCGATGAGGGTTTCCAGGTCTCCTGACATGGGGCAATCTCCGGAGGAACGTCGATGGAAAAGGCCGGGGGGCCGGCCAGGTGTTTCGGCTACCGGGCGTACCCGGAGCAGGGAATGCAGTGGGGCTTGCCGTCCTTGAGACGCACGTAGCGCTCGAAGACGGTTTCGCCGCAGACGGCGCAGATCGCCTTGTTGAAGGAGCCCTTGGGCGGCGTGTACTGGAACTCGGGGCGCTCGGACACCGCGTAGATCTCGTCATCCGGCAGGGTGAGGGTCCAGTCGATCACTTCCTGCGTGACCGCCGCCGGGATGCCCGAGGGCTCGATGCCGCGCTTGCGGTAGACGAAGAACTCGAAGCCGCCCATCTGGTCGAGGAAGGCGGGCTTCAGGGCGTAGCGCACGGGCGTCTTGCCGGGATACCAGAAGGTGGCCGCAAGCTTGCCCCAGTAGAGCTTCTCCATCAGGCCCTTGGCGAAGGTGGCCCCGGTGGCCGACTGCAGGCCATCGCCCATGCAGGTCTGCGGATGCCCTTCCCCGATCTCGAGGAACACGTGGAGGCCGTGGTCCTGTTCGCGCTCGCCCCCCATCCGTTCCAGCGCCAGGAGCCCCATGCGGTAGCCCAGGGGCATGAAGGGACAGCGGTGGCCGTGGAACGCGAAGGCCCAGTCCGGAGGAAGGAAACGGTCGTGGGGGTGGCTCATGAGTCCTCCTGGGAAGATTGGCTCCTGGCCGCGTGCCAGAGGCCGATCCCAGGAAACCACGGGCCATGATTGGACATATCGGAAAAGTTCGAATAATCATGACGTCGTGATCTGCGTCACACCGGCAGCCGGGCCAGTACAGAAGCGCGGCCAGGCACAGCCCGGCCGCACTTCAACATCCGGTTGGCATCTGACCTGGACGCCGGTTACCAGGCCCAGAGGTCTCGCTTACCCCAGGAGCAGCTTCTCGATGTGGCGGGAGGTGGGGACATGCCCCTGCACTTTCACTACGCCATCCACGGCCATGGCGGGCGTGCTCATGACGCCGTGGGCGAGAATGTCCGGGATCTCCTTCACATAGGTGAGTTCATAGTCGAGGCCGAGGGAGCGGGCAGCCTCGTCGGCGTGCTTGCCCAGCAGGGCGCACTTGGCGCATCCGGTACCGAGGATTTCGATTTTCATGCGTGGCTCCTACATGATGGCGTTGAACAGGTAGCCCACCAGGAGGATCCCGGCGGTCACGACGGCGAGGAAGACGGCGATGAGGCGGGGCTTCAGCACCTTGCGGAGGATGATGGTCTCCGGCAGCGAGAGGGCGGTGACAGCCATCATGAAGGCGAGCACCGTGCCCAGGGCTGCGCCCTTGCCCAGCAAAGCCTGGACGATGGGGATCACCCCCGCCGCATTGCTGTAGAGGGGCACGCCGATCAGCACCGCCAGGGGCACGCTCCACCAGGCGGCCTTGCCCATGATGTGGGCCATGAGCGCTTCGGGTGCGTAGCCGTGGATGAAGGCCCCGACGGCGATGCCCGCCAGCAGGTAGGGCCACACCTTGCCCACGATGTCGCGCACGCCGTCCACCGCCAGATCGAGCCGGTCGGAGAAGGATTTCCTCGCCTCCTGGATCGTCGAGGGCTTGAAGTCGATCTGCATGACCCAGTCCTCCAGGTGCTTCTCCATGCGCAGCTTCCCGATCACCCAACCGGCCAGGAACGCCACGGTGAGGCCCGTGCCCGCATAGATCAAGGCGATCTTCCAGCCGAAGAGCCCCAGCAGCAGGAACAGGGCCACCTCGTTCACCATGGGCGCGGAAACCAGGAAGCTGAAGGTCACGCCCAGGGGCACGCCCACGCGCACGAAGCCGATGAAGAGCGGCACCGCCGAGCAGGAGCAGAAGGGTGTGAAGATCCCGAAGACCGAGGCCAGCACGTTGCCCCAGATCCCGGCGCGACCCGCCAGGATATCCCGCGTGCGGTCGGGGCTGATGAAGGTCTGCACGAAGGTGACGCCCAGCACCACCAGGGCCAGGAGCATCACGACCTTGGGCGCGTCGTAGGCGAAGAAGGCCACGGCCGAGCCCAGGCGGCTCGCAGGCGCCAGCCCCAGGCGCGTGTAGGCCAGCCAGTTCGCGAAGGGCTCCAGGAAGTGGTAGACCACGAACCACAGCGGCAGGGCCGGCAGCAGCCATCCTCCCCGGCGCCAGAAGCCGGGTTCCCGGAAGACCGGCTGGCTGCCGCTGCAACAGGCGATCTCGTTCAATCCGTCGGACATGGCGACTCCTTGGGCATGGATTGGAAGGTTTCGGCTTTGGGGATGTCCCTGTTTGGCACGGCGATGGAGAGTGGATTCAGGGTGACCCGGGCCGCGTGATCCACCAGCTCGTTCAAGTAGCGGCCTTCGAGGCGGCGGCGGGCCTGGAGCAAGGGATCGGTGACAGGGACCGGGGTGAGGCACTGGTTCACCACCCAGGCGAACGGATGGATGCCGGCCCGGGCCAGATCCTG
>DAIDKC010000272.1 GCA_027451045.1 Holophagaceae bacterium
CCGTCAAGGCCCGGGCCTTCTGGCGGCGCATCCGGCACGAGGCGGAACTGCTCCAGGTATCCACCCTCCACAGCCTCGCCCGGCGCGTGCTCGGGCGGGCCGGAGGCGCCGGGGAGGAGATCCTGGACGTGGCCCATCCCGCGCTGCTGCGCCTGCTCCGGCAGACCGTGCGGGAGGCCCTGGAGCTGCCCCCGGAACACCCGGACCACGGGACCGCCCGGCGCCTGCTGGCCTGGGCCGAGCGGTCCTGGGAGGACCTCTCCCGCGCCCACGATGGCCACCGTGACGCCCTCGGCCACCTCGATCCCGAGGATCCCGCCCCGCACCGGGCGGCCCTGGAAGCCGCGCTGGCCGCGGCCCGCTCGGCTCTCGCCCCCTTCGCTGCCCGGCCGCTCCTGGCGAAGCACGAGGGCAGCCCCTCCCGGCGGCACTTCAAGCCCGAGCACGTCCTGCCCCTGCCGCCTGCCGATGCGGACCTTGGGGCCCGGCTGCGCTGGGCCGAGGCCCAGAGTGCGCGGGCCGACGGCACCAAGGACTACTTCTCGGAGGATTTCCGCGCCGCGCTCGGCACCTTCCAGTCCGTGGCCGACGCCCTGGAGGCCTGGATGCGTGCGCTCCTCGTGGAGGCGCTCCGCCGGTTCGAGGCCCGCAAGGCCGAGGAGGGCCTCGCCACCTTCGGCGACCTGGTGCGCCGGGCCCTGGACCTCCTCCAGCGGAGCCCGGAGGCGGCGCCTGCCCCGGCGCTGCTCCTGGTGGACGAGTACCAGGACACCTCCAGGGCGCAGGATGCCTTCCTCGATGCCCTGGGCGCCGCGCGCACCGTGCGGGTGGGTGACGTCAAGCAGGCCATCTACGGCTTCCGCGGCGGGGACCCCGGCCTGCTGCACCGCCACCTTGAGGCCGCGGGGGACCGGGCCTTCCGCCTGCCCGCCAACTTCCGGTCCAGCCCTCAGGTGGTGGCCCTGGCCAACCGCTACGTGGACGAGGTGTGGCCCCGGCTCGACGAGGATGCGGCTCCCCTGGACGGTACCCAGGCCTCCGCGCAGCCGCCGGGACGGCCCGTGGGCTTGGTCCGAACCCCGGCGGAGGCCTCCCGCGCCGATCTGGGGGCCCTGTCCGACTGGATCGCGGGGCTCTCCCGGCCGGAGGGCTGGGACGCGGCCCTCGGCGCCCCTTCCCGCTCCGGACCGCGCCGCCGCGCCCTCCTGCTGAAGCAGCGCACGAAGCTCCCCCGCCTGCTGCAGCGGCTGAAGGCCCGCGGCATCCAGCCCTACGTCGTGGCACGCACGGGCTTCTGGGACAGCCCCGGCGTCCGGCTGCTCCTGGCGGCCCTGGAGGCCGTGGCGCACCCCGAGCGGCCCCTGCCATGCGCCGCCCTGCTGCGCCAGATAGCGGGGCTGCGCGATCCCGAGCTCGCGGCCTTGGCCTTCGCGCAGGACGGGCGCCCGGCGCTCCCGGGTCTGGGGGATCTCGATCCCGACCGGCTCCCCGAACGCTGCCGCGTGGCCGCCCGCGACCTGCAGGCCCTGCGCGGCGCCGGAACCCTGGAGATCGCCGGGCGGCTGCTCCGCCAGGGGGCGCTGCTGCGGATACTGGCGGCCCAGCGCGTCCACGGTTTCCTGGAGCCCCTCCGGGCCCGTCGCAACCTCGCGGCCCTGCTGGGGCATCTGAAGGATCTGCCCGCCAGTCCCGCCGTCGCCTTCTCCCTCCTGGAGGACGAGCGGAACGGGGCCGAACGGGGCGACCTGCCGGCTGCCACCGAGGAGGCGGACCTGCTCATCCAGACCGTCCACGCCAGCAAGGGCCTCGAGTACGACGACGTGATCCTGCCGCTGCTGAACGGGCAGCCCCGCGCCTTCCGCAAGGGCGACCTCCACACCCATCCGGAGTCGGGGGAACTGCTCCTGGCCTGGAAGCTGGGCCGCCACGCGGGCGCGGCCTACCAGGCCCTGAAGCCCGTGGTGGAAGGTCGCCAGCGCCGCGACGACCTGGACCTGCTCTACGTGGCCCTCACGCGTGCCAAGGAGGGGCTCTGCCTCCTTCTGCAGGAGCCGAAGGAGCCCAAGCCGGCCCTGGCCTCGAAGACCTGGGCCCAGTGGGGCCAGCATCTGGCGGAGGCCCATCCCGACCTGCAGCCGCTGGACCTTCCCCCCGTCCCGGAAGCCGCGGGGACGGTGCCGGGGCCGAGCCCGGAGCCGCCGTCCCCGCGGGCCGCCCTGGAGGCGGTGCCTCCTGCATCCGGCGTCCACGGGCCCCTGACCGGAGATGGGCGCAGCCGCGCCCGCCAGGAGGGCGAGGCCATGCACGCCTTCCTGCGCGACCTGCTGGTGCGCTGGGAGGATCCGGCGGCCTTCATGGCCTGCCTGGATGCGGCCCCGCCCGTGCCCCGGGCCCGGGAGCAGGCCCTGCGCTTCCTCGAGCAGTTCGAGGCCCGGGGCTGGCGGCATCTGCGCCGCCGCACCGAACTGCCCCTCGAGGGTGCCGCCGCCAGTGGAGGCCTCGGGCGCGCCGACCTGGTGGTGTGGGCCGATGACGGCCTCCACCTCCTCGACTTCAAGCACTCCAGCGCTTTCGGAGACGCAGAACTCGCGGGCTACCGCATCCAGCTGGACCGCTACGCCCAGACCCTCGCCCGCACCCACGCGCTCCCCATCACGGCCTGGCTCGTGGCCTTGCGGTCGGGCGCGTGGGTCCGGATCTGACCGGAAGGGGGCGGCCCTTGGATCCTGAGGTACTCCCGGGGGTTTCTGTTTGACAAGACGGCGCGGCGGGTGGAAAAGGGACCCGATACCGCGAGACGAGGTGAGGGCGCCGCCTCCCGGGAACAGGCGCTCGACATAGGAGGTTGTGCATGCGTCAAGTGCATGGAACGGACCCTGGCGGACGGGATGAGGCCGGGCGCGGAAGACGGGGGCGCTTCGGCCGCCTCGCGCTTTACGCGACGGTGCTCTGGGCGGGCGCGACCCTCCTCGGGCCGCAGATCCTTGCCGCCGTCCCCGGGCCGGTACATGCCCCGCACCAAGGGGAAGGCCCGGCAGCGCCTGCTGGGCTCGACTATCCGAAGGCCCACCGCGATGCCATCGTGGATACCTATTTCGGGACCAAGGTTCCGGCGCCCTACCAGTGGATGGAGCACCTGAACAGTCCGCAGGTGAAACGGTGGGTTGGCGAGGAGAACCGCCTCACCGATGCCTACCTTGCCAGGATCCCCCTGCGGGGCTGGATCCAGAAGCGCCTCACGAAGCTGTGGAACTACGCCAAGCAGGGCGCGCCGGTGGAAGCCGGAGGCAAGCTCTTCTTCGAACGCAACTCCGGGCTGCAGAATCAGTCGGTCGTCTGTGTGCAGGATGGCCTCCGGGCTGCGCCCAGGATTCTCCTGGATCCCAATGTGATCTCTCCGGACGGCTCCATCGCCCTGGCGGGATGGCAGCCCGCGGAGGATGGGAGATACCTCGCCTATGAATTGTCGGTCGGAGGATCCGACTGGGAAACCATCCGTCTCATGGACGTCGCCACTGGGAAGGTCCTTCCGGACGAAGTGCGCTGGGTGAAGTTCTCCGGGGTCTCCTGGACCAACGATGACAAGGGCTTCTTCTACTCCCGCTACCCGGAACCGCCCAAGGGGAAGGCCATCAGCGAGGCCGTGAGGGACCAGAAGCTCTATTACCACCGGCTCGGGACGCCGCAGTCCCAGGACGAGCTCATCTACGCCCGGCCCGATATCCCTGAATGGAGCATCTCGGGGAACGTCACCGAGGACGGGAGATACCTCTTCGTCTATCTGAACCACGGGACTGCGCCCGAGAACGAGCTCTACGTGGCCGATCTGGGCGATCCGGCGAAGCCGGAGGTGAAGGCGCCCCTGAAGCCCCTCTTCATCAAGAACGATGCCCAGTACATCGTCTTCGGGCACGCGGGGACGACCCTCTTCGTCCAGACCACCCTCGATGCACCCATGGGACGCATCGTGGCCGTACCGCTGGCGGATCCCAGTCCCATGCACTGGCGTGTGGTGGTTCCGGAGGGGAAGGGGGTCATCTCGGAAGCCACCATGGCCGATGGGAAGATTCTCGTGAACTCCCAGGTGGTCGCCACCAGCCGTCTCGCCATCTATGGCACCGATGGCAGGAAGTTCGCGTCCATGACCATGCCGACCCTCGGCACGGTGGGAGGTCTTTCCGCCCGCAACGACTCGCCTGATGTGTACTACCTCTTCACCTCGTTCCTGTACCCGACGCGCGTGTACCACTACGACTTCCGGAACGGAAAGACCGCGACCCTCTTCGCCCCCAAAGTGGACTTCGACGCCTCTCCCTACGAGACCAGGCAGGTCTTCTACACCTCCAAGGACGGGACCAAGGTGCCCATGTTCATCGTCGCGAAGAAGGGGCTGAAGCTGGACGGCACCCATCCAACCGTCCTCTACAGCTATGGCGGGTTCGACATCACCATCACCCCGTCCTTCTCGCCCTCGCTCCCCGTCTGGCTCAGTCTGGGAGGGGTCTATGCCGTGGCCAACCTGCGCGGTGGTGCGGCCTATGGCGAGGCCTGGCACCGCGCAGGCATGCTTGGCAACAAGCAGAATGTTTTCGATGACTTCGCCTGGGCGGCAAAATACCTCATTGCCCACGGCTACACCCGCTCCAGGCGGCTCGGCATCGAGGGCTACTCCAACGGCGGGCTGCTCATCGGCGCCAGCATCACCCAGCATCCCGAACTCTTCGGTGCCGCCTATGCGGGTGCCGGCGTGATGGACATGCTTCGCTACCAGAAATTTTCCGGCGGCGCGATGTGGGCACCTGAGTACGGGACCTCCGACGATCCGAAGGCCTTCAAGTGGCTGCTGGCCTACTCGCCCCTCCAGAACGTGCGCAAGGGGGTCTGCTACCCGCCCACCATCCTCACGACCGCCGATCATGACGACAGGGTGGTGCCCAGCCACACCTATCAGCTCACCGCGGCACTCCAGTACAGCCAGGGCTGCTCGCGCCATCCCATCCTCGTCCACGTGGAGACCAACACCAGTCACGGCTACATGCCGACCGACAAGCGAATCGCCCAGACGGCTGACGTCTGGGCCTTCATGGCCCACAACCTCGGCGTGAGCGGTCCTCCCGCAGGGCACTAGATGTAAGTGCCCATCCAGTTGTTCACCCGAGACCCGGGAAGCCGTCGGCCATGGCTCGACACCCGATCGAGCCATGGCCAACGGCAGAACCCCATCATTCCGACCTAAGCGCAACCGGCTGGCAGAGCCGCTCTGGCGCGTATTGCTGGATCTCGTTCCGAGCTGGGTTGTCGCGTCTGCCTGGCCTACGGGGCCGCCAGAAGGGGTCTGTTCATCGAGGGGGGCAGGGTTCCCTTTCCGTATTTTCCGTATAGCCTCGAGTGCGTTTTTGGTGATGCCTGTAAAATACAAGAACACCCTAGATTTCTCTAGGGTGTTTGCTTGGTAGGGCTAACGGGATTTGAACCCGTGTTACCGCCGTGAAAGTGTGTCACTTTTAATTAAAGACAAGTGTATTCAAACGAAAACAAATGATGAAAATAGAAAAGTTAAAAAATTAACATCGATTTGAATGATGTTTTCAATGGGTGTCATATTTGAGGAAAATCGGTCAAATTTTTGAGGAAGCATGATAGTTCCCGAAAAGGCTGACTCACTGGTTCGAATTTTCGAAAATGACCACGACTGAAATGTTTCGCCCGTAACCATACACCTATTATACGCGGTAATAGTCTTGAAATACAAGGCAATTATTTATGTTTTTAGATAATTATTATCGCCCATCATCAGGCTTGATGAATTATTATCATCATCCATGAATGAAGGAAACACGCCTTTCTATGTCCTACCAGATGGAGGCGACATGCGTCATGGCCATGATGTTGAACAAAGTCATCGTAATGGCAATTTCAACATGTCTAACGCGCAGAAAACAAAGGTTGAATGGGCTATTCCGGCTGGACTGAAGTTCGTCACCGAGGTGGGCCAGGGACTCTTGCTTGGGCGGGAGGCCACCCCCTCGGGATCCAGGTGGACTGCTGTCCTGCATGGGGTTCCGGTCTGGTACACCCTTGGCACAGTCCCCGGGTTCGCGCCTGTGGATGGGTTGCTTGTCCTGACGGACGAACAGGCTGTTTGCATCGCCAAGGCCTGGCAGCGGAGCCTTGGGCACAAGCCGTGGCTCGGGGAGTGCTCACCGACGATCCACGATGCGATTACGGCGTATATCTCGATCGTTGCTGGCGGGAGCCCAAAGAAGCATCGGAGGCTGTGGGAGAGAGCGCAACGCATCTCGCCCCAACTCTGCCAGACTCCCGTCTTTCTCCTAACCGAGGATCAATTTCGGCCCTGGCAGATTAGGCTCCTGCTGGGCCCGATGGTTGAGCGTTACTTGGCGGGTCCACGCTCAGATCGGGAGGATGAGGATCTTGCCAGGTCTTCGGGCTTTCTGCGTCGGGTCAGGGCAGGCAACTCGGTCATTGCTCTGCTGGTGGCTTCGCTTGACTTTGCGTACCAAAACCGGTGGGTCTCTTCGGCTCAGGCCTGGCGGACCCTGCGGCCATTTGGTCTCCGGAAGGATGGCACCGCCCTGCTCGCCTCAGAGCGCTCGCGCTGGTGGGGCCTCCTGGCGGAATACCGGAAACCCCCTTCACCAGCGTACCTGCGTCGGCTCTTCCCACGCCGGCGGGCGCTTCTC
>DAIDKC010000273.1 GCA_027451045.1 Holophagaceae bacterium
AGGCCCCCCCGGTCCCCGCGGGCGGGAGGGAGGCCTTCGAGGAGGCGGATCGCCTCGCCGAGGAGGGATGGATCCTGAGGGTGGGCCTGGAGACGGAGGCGGGCACGGGCATCGGCGTGTCCCAGCTCTGGGAACCCTCCACGGAACCCGAGGTGCTCCAGGCCCGCCAGGCCCTCCTGCGGGGCCTGGCCCGGGCCATGCCCTTCTTCCCCCCCCTCGAGCGCGCGCTCGCGGGCCAGAAACCCGAGGACCTGCTCCTCCGGCCGGACGAGGCCTGGGGCTTCCTCACCCGCGGGGCCGCCCAGCTCAAGGAGGCCGGCTTCCTCGTCCACATCCCCGAGGCCCTGGCCGAATTCGGGGGGGCCCGTCGCCTCCGGGCCAAGGTGCGCCTCGGGGCCCGGGCGGTGGCGGACGCTTCCGCCCCGGTCCAGGCGGGCCTGGAGGGCAGTGTGAGCGCCGACTGGTCCCTCATGCTCGGCGACGACGCCCTCAGCGTGGAGGATTTCGCCCGGATGGCGAGCCTCCGCCATCCCCTGGTGGCCTGGAAGGGCAAGTGGGTGGCCCTGGACCCGGAGACCCTCAAGCAGATCTCCAGCGTGATCCAGGCCAGCCGCGGTGCTGGCTTCGAGAGCATGACCAAGGGCGAGGCCCTGGCCGCGGCGCTCACGGGCACGGCCCGCATCCCCGGCGTCTCCGAGGCCATCGAGGTGGAGACCGCCGGAGACTTCGGCGCCGCCCTGGCCGATCTGAAGGTGCTCCCCGACCGACCCATCACCCAGCCCGAGGGTTTCAAGGGCCTGCTCCGGCCCTACCAGCTCCGGGGCCTGGCCTGGCTGGAGGGTCTCTCCCGCCTTGGCCTGGGCGGCATCCTGGCGGACGACATGGGCCTGGGCAAGACCATCCAGGTGCTCGCCCTGCTCCTCCACCGCCAGGCCCAGAGCCCCCAGCACGGCCCCGCCACCCTGCTGGTCTGCCCCACGTCGCTGCTGGGGAACTGGGAGCGGGAGCTGGCCCGCTTCGCCCCCACCCTCCCCGTCTTCGTGCATCACGGCAACAACCGGGACCGCCTGCCCGCCCACTTCAAGCCCCACACCCTGGTGCTCACCACCTACGGCGAGGTGCGCCGGGAGGAGGAAACCTTCGCCGCCCGCACCTGGGGCATGGTGGTGGTGGACGAGGCCCAGGCCATCAAGAACGCCGGGGCCGCACAGGCCAAGGCCGTCCGGCGGCTGAGGGGCGGCTTCCGCCTGGCCCTCACGGGCACGCCGATCGAGAACCGCCTGACGGAACTGTGGTCCATCCTCGCGGCCGTCCTCCCCGGCTACCTCGGAACCGAGGGCGCCTTCAAGGAGCGCTTCGCCACCCCCATCGAGAAGTACCGGGATCCCGATGCGGCCCAGGAACTGCGCCAGCGCATCGGGCCCTTCATCCTGCGCCGCCTCAAGAGCGACAAGGCCATCATCCAGGACCTGCCCGAGAAGCAGGAGCTGAAGGTCTTCACCACCCTCTCCCGGGAACAGGCCCAGCTCTACCAGTACCGCGTGGAGAAGATGGACGAGGAGCTCTCCGCGGCCACGGGCATCGAGCGCCGGGGCCGCATCCTGGCCCTGCTCACCCATCTCAAGCAGATCTGCAATCACCCCAGCCAGTTCCTCAAGGCGCAGGGGCCCTACCGCGGGCGCAGCGGGAAGCTGGACCGGATGACGGAGATGCTGGAGGAGGTCCTGGAGGCGGGGGAACGGGCCCTGGTGTTCACCCAGTTCAAGGAGATGGGCGACCGCCTTCAGGTCCACCTGAAGGACGCGCTGGGCTTCGAGCCGCCCTTCCTCCACGGCGGCACCTCCCGCGAGGGCCGCGACGAGCTGGTCCGCAGCTTCCAGGAGGACCCGGACTCCCCGCCGGTGCTGCTCCTCAGCCTGAAGGCCGGCGGCGTGGGCCTGAACCTCACCGCGGCCACCCACGTCTTCCACTTCGACCGCTGGTGGAATCCGGCGGTGGAGGACCAGGCCACGGACCGGACCTACCGCATCGGCCAGACCAAGAACGTCCAGGTGCACAAGCTCATCACCATCGGCACCCTGGAGGAGAAGATTGACGCGCTGCTGGAATCCAAGCGCGACCTCGCGGACCGGGTGGTGGGCACCGGCGAGGGCTGGCTCACCGAGCTGGACGACGAGGCCCTGCGCCGCCTCGTGGCCCTGGATCCCGACGCGGAGCTCATGGATGCGGACGAGGGCGCCGGGGAGGGCGAGGCCCTCCCGAGGGCGAGGAAGCGCAACCGGGAGGTGGCGCCATGAACACCAGCGGCGAGCGCTTCGGCGCCACTTGGTGGGGCCGCCTCTGGATCCGCGGCCTCGAGCAGCTGGGGGACGAGTACGAGAACCGCCTCCCCCGGGGCCGCCAGTACGCGGAAGAGGGGCACGTCTCCCATTTCGTGGTCCGGCCCGGCGAGATCGAGGCCCGCGTCCACGGCCGCAAGACCTACAACGTCACCCTCGGCCTGCCCGCCCTCACGCCCGCCCAGTGGGAACGCGCCCTCGCGCGCATCGCCCAGGAGAGCCGCTTCGTGGCCTCCCTCCTGGCCGGCGAGATGCCCCAGGGACTGGACGAGACCTTCCGGGAGGCGGGCGCGAGCCTCTACCCGAAGGTCCCCAAGGAACTCCAGACCCACTGCGACTGTCCGGACTGGGCCAACCCCTGCAAGCACGTGGCTGCTGTCTGCTACGTGATGGCCGAGGCCCTGGACCGGGACCCGTGGCTCCTCTTCGACCTCCGGGGCAAGTCCCGGGACGAGGTCTTCCAGGCCCTGCAGGCCGCCCTCGAGGCCGCCGCCGTGGCCGCCCCGAAACGCCGGGGCCGGCCCCCGAAGCGGAAGCAGACGGTGGGGGACCTGCTGCGCCGCGTCCATGCGCAGCCCGGCCCCTGGACCCGCATACCGGAGGCGGCCTTCGACGCCCTGCCCGGTCCCCTTCCCGAGGTCGTCATCCCCCGCGCCATCCCCCCCGACCCGTCGGTGTTCACCCAGCTCGGACCCTTGCCCCACGCGCGCATCGAGGCCAGCCTCTGCCTGGCCGCCCTCATGCACAGGGCCGCCCAGTGGGTGCACCAGCAGATCGAGGAGGGTCCCGCCCGGATGGAGCTGGAGGAGGGCGAGCCCCAGCCCTCACCCTTCGACACACCCGTCGCCCCCCTTCATCCGCCTTCGGGCCGCCCCTGGCGCCACAGGAAGAAGCGCTGGGGCGGAAAGAACGGTTCATAGCCTCCAGACAGGAGTCGCCCATGCGCACCATCTCCACCCCGCAAGCCCCCGCCGCCATAGGCCCCTACAGCCAGGCCCAGATCTCCGGCAACCACCTCTACACCTCCGGCCAGATCCCCCTCGTGCCCGGGACCATGGAGATGGTCACGGGCCCCATCGAGCCCCAGGCGGAACAGGTCCTGAAGAACCTCGCCGCTGTCCTCGCCGCCGCGGGCACCAGCTGGGACCGGGTGGTGAAGACCACCGTGTTCCTCTCCGACATGGCGGACTTCGCCGCCTTCAACGCCGTCTACGAGAAGGCCCTGGGCGGGGCCAAGCCGGCCCGCAGCACCGTGCAGGTCGCCGCCCTTCCCCGCGGCGCGAAGGTCGAGATCGAACTCGTCGCCGAGGTCTGAGGCCCCGGAAGGCTCCCTGGTCCGCTGGGCGCTCGGCTCCGCCTCGCCGCACGCGGACCTGGCCGCCCTCGATCACACCGGGCACCGCCCGGTGCTTCCCCTCGCCTCCGGCTCGCGGAGCGGGGCCCCCGGTCGCCGCCCTTCCCCGCGGCGCGAAGGTCGAGATCGAACTCGTCGCCGAGATCTGAGGCCCCGGCGGTCGTTTCAGGCCTGCCGTTCGACCAGGGGGTAGAATTCCCGGTCCTCGGCCTCCAGCCGGCGCTGCAGAGCGGTGAACACCGCCAGGGTCTCGGTCCGGAAGGCCGCGGGGTCGGCTTCCACCCGCTGGGTGGACACCCAACGCTGGAGGTGCGCCTTCAGGGCCGCCTTGATGCCGCCCATGTCCGTCATGTACTGCCGGGCCTTCTCCTGCACGAGCCGGTCGGGGCTCTTCAGGAGCGGCGGGTAGAGGGCCGCATCCTCAAAGGCCAGGTGGATGTTCAGCTTGGCGCCGAGGCTGACGAGGGCGCGCCGGGCTGCCACGGGGTCCGCGGCCATGGCGGCGGGTTCCAGCAGCCGGTGGAGGTCCTGCATCTGTCCGCGGATCTCCCGATGCTGCTCGTGGTAGCGGTCCAGGTTCATGGCACCTCCCCCAATCCCGGACTTCCACCCTGGCAGGGAGGGCCTGTGGCAGGTGTCACAATAATAGACAAAAAAGATCAAAAATTATGAATATTCGGCCCCTACTCCTCTTCCGTTTCGCCGATCTCCTCGTCCACGGCGTCCCACCGGGTCCTGGCCTGGAAGGCTGGGTCTTCCAGCTGGGCCAGGAAGCCGGTCATGCGTGGCCCCCACAGGGAGGACGCGACGCAGCCCTCGGGGGCATGGGGCAGCAGGTCGGCGGGCGCCTCCTCCAGGCAGAGCTGGGTGAGGATGAGGGCCTGGCGGTAGCTCTCGCCCACCGGGGTCAGGTTGACGGCCAGGGTCTCCAGGATCTCGGCCAGGGGATCGGACTCCGGGAGGGCGTCCGCCTCCGCCTCGAGGACCTCCACCACCTTGAGCCGCGCGGCGATGAGCCGGAGGTGCAGCCGCTCCATCTGCGGACGGGAGGCGCCCCGGGCCAGGGCGTGGGCGGCATCCTCCAGGTGGGGATGCAGCTTGCGGAAGAGCAGGGAGAGCGCCCGCTCCGCGGGAGCCAGATCGGCAGCATCAGTCATCCCCGCAGCCTACCAAGGAACCCCGGACGGGATGTTGGACGGAACTTCCGACCTGCGGCAGCATGGGGGCCGGAGCCTTCCATGCCCTCGACTGATCTGCTGGACCTTCCCACCCTCCAGAACCTCGTGGACCTGGACGATGGCAGCACGGCCCTGGTGGCGGAGATGATGGCCCTGTTCAGGGAGGACACCCCCCGCCGCTTCCAGGAGCTCCAGGCGGCGCTGGAGGCGGGGGATGCCGAGGCCTTCTCGCGCTCGGCCCACGCCCTCAAGGGGGGATCCGGCGCCATCGGCGCGCGAGCCCTCCGCGCCCTGGCCGCGGACCTGGAGGCCCAGGGGCGGGTCGGGAACCTGTCGGCCCAGGACATCCCCCTGGCCCAGGTGGAGGCCGCCTTCCAGCACACCCTGGAGGCCCTGGCGGCCTACATCGCCGAGCGGGCGGGGTAGGTCAGGATCCTCCGGTCACCTTCACGCTCCGTGCCCCCCGCGGCGGAGGCTGGTCGGTGATCTGGAGGCGCCCGTGGGCGTCCACCCACTGGTAGATGGGGGCCGCGGCTTCCACCGGGGCCTGGGCCGGGGCGGAGGGTGTGGCGGCCCGTCTGGGCTCGTCCACCAGGAAGCCGCCCCGCCCCTTCTTCAGGAGGGCCATGCTGCCCGCCAGGTGGGGATCCGGCTGGACCGCATGGCGACGGTAGAGGTCCAGCACCTTGGGCACGTAGGCCCGGGTCTCGCCGTAGGGCGGGATGCCGTGGTAGCGGTCCACGGCGTGCTCCCCGGCGTTGTAGGCGGCGACGACCTTGGTGAGATCCCCCTTGTAGTAGCCCTCCAGCCAGTGGAGGTACTTCACGCCCCCCTCGATGTTCTGGCGGGGATCGAAGGGGTCCAGGACGCCGAAACGCTCTGCCGTGGAAGGCATCAGCTGCATCAGACCCAGGGCTCCGGCCCTGGAGCGCGCCCGGTAGTCGAAAGCGCTTTCCGCCTGGATGATGGCCCGGGCCAGGTAGATGTCCACCCCCTCGGACTTGGCGATCCGGTCCACCAGGGCGATCAGTTCGGGACTGCGCAGCACCTTGGACATTTCGGCAGGCGTGACCGCCAACCGCACCCGTCCCACCCCCACGTGCTTGAGGATCAGGCCCCGGCCCCGGACGAAGCTCGGGGGCAGGTTGTTGATGACGAGGTGCCCCTGGCGGTCGTAGTAGGTGTAGAGGTAGGTCATCCGACCCCGCGGCGCGGCGGCGGCGAGGGTCAGGGCGGCGAACGGGACGAGCAGGCCGCGACGGTTCATGGTCTGTCCATGATAAGCCCCTGGCAAGAACCGGGCCGGGGAGGTTGTGCCCGAAAGCGGACCCCCCGCCCGCGGCCTTGCGCCTCGCCGGTCCCGGCGAGGCCCCTACATGTTCCTCCGGTACTGCCCGCCCACCTCGTAGAGGGCGCTGCTGATCTGGCCGAGGCTGCAGACCTTGGCGGCGTCCAGGAGGTGCTCGAAGAGGTTGCCGCCGCCGCGGGCGACCTCCTTCAGGCGGGCCAGGGCGGCGGGGGCGCGGTCGGCGTTGCGGGCGTGGAAGGCGGCGAGGTTGTCGATCTGCTGCTGCTTCTCAGCCTCGGTGCTGCGGATCAGCTCCGGCGCCCCCAGGGGCTTGGGCTGGGGGTTCAGGAAGGTGTTCACGCCCACGATGGGCAATTCGCCGCTGTGCTTGAGGTGCTCGTAGTGCAGCGACTCCTCCTGGATCTTGCCCCGCTGGTACATGGTCTCCATGGCCCCCAGCACGCCCCCTCGGTCAGCGATCCGGCGGAACTCGGCCAGCACGGCCTCCTCCACCAGCTCCGTCAGCTGCTCGATGAGGAAGGCCCCCTGGAGCGGGTTCTCGTTCTTTGCCTCACCCAGCTCGCGATTGATGATGAGCTGGATGGCGATGGCACGGCGGACGCTCTCCTCCGTGGGCGTGGTGATGGCCTCGTCGTAGGCGTTGGTGTGCAGGCTGTTGCAGTTGTCGTAGATGGCGTAGAGGGCCTGCAGCGTGGTGCGGATGTCGTTGAAATCAATCTCCTGGGCGTGGAGGGAGCGGCCTGAGGTCTGGATGTGGTACTTCAGCTTCTGGCTCCGGTCGTTGGCGCCGTACTTCTCCTTCATGGCCACGGCCCAGATGCGCCGGGCCACCCGGCCGATGACGCTGTACTCGGGATCGAGGCCGTTGCTGAAGAAGAAGGAGAGGTTCGGCGCGAAGTCGTCAATGTGCATCCCGCGCGACAGGTAGTACTCGACGAAGGTGAAGCCGTTGGCCAGGGTGAAGGCCAGCTGGGTGATGGGGTTCGCCCCGGCCTCGGCGATGTGGTAGCCGCTGATGCTCACGGAGTAGAAGTTGCGCACCTTCTCCTGGATGAAGGTCTGCTGGATGTCCCCCATGACCTTGAGGCTGAATTCGGTGCTGAAGATGCAGGTGTTCTGGGCCTGGTCCTCCTTGAGGATGTCGGCCTGCACCGTGCCGCGCACGGACTGGAGGGCCTCGGCCTTGAGCCTGGCATAGACGTCCGGCGGCAGCACCTCGTCGGCGGTGGCGCCTAGGAGCGCCAGGCCCAGGCCCGTGTTGCCCTCGGGCAGCGCACCCTCGTAGCGGGGCCGTGTGAGGCCCTTGGCGGCGTACTTTGCGTTGATCTTCGCCTGGGCGGCCTCGAGCTGGCCGTGCTCCTTCAGCCAGGACTCGGCCCGCTGGTCAATGGCGGCGTTGAGGAAGAAGGCCAGCATGGTGGGCGCGGGCCCGTTGATGGTCATGCTCACGCTGGTGGTGGGGCAGAGGAGGTCGAAGCCCGAGTAGAGCTTCTTGGCGTCATCCACGGTGCAGACGGAGACGCCGCTGTTGCCGATCTTCCCGTAGATGTCGGGGCGGACGTGGGGATCCTCGCCGTAGAGGGTCACGCTGTCGAAGGCTGTGCTCAGGCGCACCGCGGGCTGGCCCTTGCTCACGAAGTGGAACCGCTTGTTGGTGCGCTCCGGCGTGCCCTCGCCCGCGAACATGCGGGTGGGATCCTCTCCTGTGCGCTTGTACTCGAAGACGCCGGCCGTGTAGGGGAAGCGGCCCGGCAGGTTCTCCAGGAGCTGCCAGCGCAGCAGCTCGCCCCAGCTGGTGTAGGGCGGCAGGGCCACCTTGGGGATCAGCGAGCCGCTGAGGGACTGGGTGTAATTGGCGGTGCGGATCTCCCTGCCGCGCACCACGTATACGTTCTCGGCCTCGGTGTAGCTGCGGTGGAGGGCGGCCCAGTCCTGGATGAGCCGCCGGCTCTCCCCGTGCAGCTCGCCCAGGTGCTCCTGGTAGCGCTGGCGCAGCACGAGGAGGGCCGCGCCCTGGCCGCCCTCGCCGGCCTCCGTGAGATGGATGGCGTCGTAGAAGCCGCCCGCGGGGGGCACGTGGTCGCCCAGGGTGGCCAGGCTCGTCCACAGGGCGTAGGCCACCTCGGCGGTCTCCGCCTGGCGCCGGGCCCAGGCCTTGTAGCCCTGCACGGTGTCGGCGATCTCGGCCAGGTAGCGCACCCGCTCCGGCGGGATGATGGCCGCCCGGCGCGGGCCGGCGGCCTCGGCGGCCAGCTTCGGCTCCCAGGCCACGCCGGTCTTGGCGGCCAGCGCCTTGACCAGGTTCACGAAGAGCCAGTCGGTGGCGGGGTCGTTGAACTGGCTGGCGCAGGTGGCGTAGACGGGCATCTCCTCGGGCGCAACATCGAAGCGCTTGTGGGCCCGCTGGACCTGCTTGCGCACATCCCGGAGGGCATCCTCGGCGCCGCGCTTGTCGGCCTTGTTGAGCACGACGAGGTCGGCGAAGTCCAGCATGTCGATCTTCTCGAGCTGGCTGGCGGCGCCGTACTCCGGCGTCATCACATACATGGACAGGTCCACCAGATCCGCGATCTCGCTGTCGCTCTGGCCGATGCCGGCGGTCTCCACGATGACCAGGTCGTAGCCCTCGGCCCTGGCCGCGGAGATGCTGGCCACCAGGGCCTCGCTGGTGGCCCGGTGCGCGGCGCTCCGGGTCGCCAGGCTGCGCATGAAGACCCGGGGGCCCAGGTCGGGGTGGTAAAGCGAATTCATGCGGATGCGGTCGCCCAGCAGCGCCCCGCCCGTCTTGCGCTTGGTGGGGTCCACGCTCAGCACTGCCAGGCGCTTGTCGGGGAAGTCCACCAGGAAGCGCCGGAGCAGCTCGTCAATGAGGGAGGATTTCCCGGCGCCGCCGGTGCCCGTGATGCCGAGGACGGGGATGCGCTTGCCTGCGGGCACCTGGAAGCCGTTGGCGGAGCCGAGTTCGATCTCCGTGATGCGCCGGGCCAGGCGGTTCGGCGCCCCCTGCTCCCGGGGATCAAAGTCGCAACGCCGCACCATGTCGTCAATCATCCCCTGCAGGCCCATCGTGCGGCCGTCCTCGGGGCTGTAGATGCGGGCCACACCGTAGGCCTCCAGCTCCTGGATCTCCTCGGGGACGATGACGCCGCCCCCGCCTCCGAAGATCCGGATGTGGCCCGCCCCCCGATCGCGGAGGAGGTCCACCATGTACTTGAAGTATTCAATGTGGCCGCCCTGGTAGCTCGACAGCGCGATGCCCTGGGCGTCCTCCTGGATGGCGGTCTCCACCAGATCCTGCACGGCGCGGTTGTGGCCCAGGTGGATGACCTCGCAGCCCGTGGCCTGGAGGATGCGGCGCATGATGCTGATGCTGGCGTCGTGGCCGTCGAAGAGGCTGGCGGCCGTCACGAAGCGGACCTTGTGCACCGGGACGTAACCCTCGGGGGAGGCGTCCGGCAGGACGGGCGTGGGGATGGGCGGGGTGGTGGTGGACATGGGCTCCCCCTGGATTCGGGTGATCCTCCAGTCTAACGGGAGCCCCCCGCGCCGCTCAGGCAGGATCCTCGATGAGGCGCGGGGGGAAGGTGGCGGCCATCAGCTGCTGGCGCTCCTGGAGGTGCTGCAGGAGTGCCTGCCACTGGGGCAGGCCCCGGAGGGAGGCGAGCATGGGACTGCGTTCGTACCACTCGGTGCATCCGAAGCCCCGCCCGAAGGCCCGGGCGGCCATGTCCATGGCACTGGCCCGGTCCCCGAGCAGGGCATAGGCTTCCGCCAGCCGGAGGGTGAACTCCCCATCCGGCTCGCGCATGCCCACCCGCTCGTCGTCGAGGGCCCGCAGCTGGTCCCCCGCCTCCGCGGTCCTCCCCTCCAGGATCAGCACGTACACGCCCGCCAGCTGGACGATATTCGAGTAACCCAGTGGCGCATCGTGGGCCGCCTCGAAGGCCTGCAGGGCGGCGGTCCGGTCCCCCCTCACCAGGGCAAGGTACCCCCGGTAGAAGGGGAGAACCCCCGAAGCGTCGCGCAGGTGGCCGGGGCGGTCCTGGAGGCAGGCCTGGAACTTCCCGAATTCCCCGGTGTAGAGGTAGGTGATGTCCACCGCCTGGGGCAGGTACCGGGAGAAAGCGAGGCTGTCCCGCAGCCGGATGGCCCTCCGGGAGAGCTCCAGGAGGCCCGCGCACCGGGCGGCATAGGCCACGCCCGTCAGCAGGGTCGGATTCGCGGGCTGGAGCTTGCGGGCCTGCAGGAGGATGTCGAGCGCCTTCCGCTGGTCCCCGGCATCGGTCTCCACCAGGGAGAGCAGCAGGGTCGCCCGCGGATGGGCCGGCACCAGGGCCAGGGCGTGCCTGAACAGGCCCTCCACGTGCCGCTGGTCCAGTCGCGGGAGCCGAGGGTCGTTCAGGAAGCGCCGGTACTCCAGGTTGCCCTCCAGCACCCATCCGGTGGCGCAGGTCGGCTCCGCCTGGACAACCTGGCGTGCGAGCCGGGTGGCCGCCTCCAGGTGCTCGTTCCGGAAGCGCAGGGCGGAGGCCTCGATGAGGTTCCAGAAGTCGGGAGCCGACCGCGGCGTGAGGAGGTCCTCGCCCCGGGGCAGGCACCCGAGGGCCTGGTCCAGCTTCTGGAAGGCCGCCGCGGGCTCCTGGAAGGGCATGGGGGTCTGGACCCAGGCCGCCGGGCCGAGCCGCCCCAGGCGTGCGGCCTCCGTCGTCCGGATGGCGATGGAGAGGGCCTCTCCCTCGCGCCGCGGCTCGAGGATCACGACGCGGCTGTGCGGGTAGGCCAGCAGCGGGCCGAGGTCCCGAGGCATCTCCGTCACCGCCGTCACCGCGAACCCGCCGAAGCATTCGAGGTGGTCCTGGACCAGCGCGCCGAGGGCCCGCTCCTCGTAGCTGTCGAGCCCCGAACCGGGCCCGGGGGTCGGCGTCACCAGCAGGATCCGGACGATCCGCAGGGCCGCGTGGTGGGCCAGCCAGCCCGCCGTCCCCACGCCGGCCGCCAGGAGCAGGACGAGCAGAGCCC
>DAIDKC010000274.1 GCA_027451045.1 Holophagaceae bacterium
ACGGACAGCAACGGCAACTTCACCGGCGAGACGGCCTGGAGCAGCGGGGGCGGCGGCAACAGCGCCTACATCCCCAAGCCCACCTGGCAGGCCGGGGTGAGCATGACGGGTGCCAACCGTGGCGTACCTGACATCTCCTCCGACGCCGATCCCAACACGGGCGTGGCGGTGTACGACAGCACGTCCTACCAGGGCCACAAGGGCTGGATGGTCTTTGGCGGCACCAGCGTGGCCTCTCCCTGCCTGGCGGGCATGGTGAACTGCAGCGGCGTGAGCTACGCCAGTTCCACGGCCTTCCTCACGAACCTCTACAGCCACTACCTGAACACCCCCAGCGTCTTCCGGGACATCACCAGTGGCAACAACGGCTTCCCTGCCCTGGTCGGATGGGACTACTGCACTGGCGTGGGCGCCCCGACCGGCACGAGTTCCTTCTAGACTGTTGCTTCCCATGAAGAGGGCCCGCGAACGCGGGCCCTCTTCATGAATCTGGACGCCCCTTGGATCAGCGGTAGGCGGGGATGCCGGTGACCTCCTGGCCGACGATGAGGGTGTGCATGTCGTGCGTCCCCTCGTAGGTGTAGACGCTCTCGAGGTTCGCCATGTGGCGCATGATGGGGTACTCGTCCAGGATGCCGTTGGCGCCCAGGATGGTGCGGGCCTTGCGGCAGACCTCGAGGGCCATGTTCACGTTGTTCATCTTGGCCATGGACACCCGGGCGGGGGTGCAGGTCTTGGCGTCCTTCAGGCGGCCGAGCTGAAGGGAGAGCAGCTGGGCCTTGGTGATCTCCGTGACCATCCAGGCCAGCTTCTCCTGCTGGAGCTGGAAGCTGGCGATGGGCTTGTCGAACTGGATGCGGGAGAGCGCGTAGTCCAGGGCGCACTGGTAGCAGGCATCCGCGGCGCCGATGGCACCCCAGGCGATGCCGTAGCGGGCCTGGGTGAGGCAGGCCAGCGGTCCCTTCAGTCCCTTGATGTGGGGCAGCAGGCTGGCCTTCTCGTCAACGATGACGTCCTCGAGCACCAGTTCCGAGGTGACGGAGGCCCGCAGGCTCCACTTCCCCTTCATCTCGGGAGCGCTGAAGCCGGGGGTTCCCTTCTCCACCAGGAAGCCCCGGATGCCGGCCTCGGTCTGGGCCCACACCACGGCGACATCGGCCAGCGTCCCGTTGGTGATCCACATCTTGGTGCCGTTGATGCGCCACTTGCCGCCGGGCTCCCGGACGGCCCGGGTGAGCATGCCCCCGGGGTTGGAGCCGAAGTCGGGCTCGGTGAGGCCGAAACAGCCGATCTTCTCCCCCGCCGCCAGCTTCGGGAGCCAGTAGCGCTTCTGCTCTTCGGTCCCGTAGGCGTAGATCGGCCACATGACGAGGCTGCCCTGGACGGAGGCGAAGGAACGCAGGGCGGAATCCCCCCGCTCGAGTTCGTACATCAGGATCCCGTAGGCCACGCTGCTGAGGCCCGCGCAGCCGTACTCCTCGGGCAGGGAGGGGCCGAAGAAGCCGAGTTCGCCCATCTTCCCGATGAGGTGCTTCGGGAAGGTCTGCTCCTGGGCGTGCTTCTCGATGATGGGCAGGACCTCGGCGTTGACGAACCTGCGCGCGGTCTCGCGGATCATCCGCTCTTCGTCGGTGAGCAGGCCCTCGAAGCCCATGTAGTCGGTGATGTGGGTGAAGGTGGCATAGGCGCCAGCCATGGGAACCTCCTGGGATGTCCTGAAGCCTCGGACGGGGGTGGATAAAACAGCGCTGCGGCAGCGCGCTGTATTCCAGTCTACCTCCAGCATCCAGCCCGCTTTCCGGGCGACCGGCCCGGAACGGGGGTTGGCCCCCTCCGGGCCGGGACCTCTTGACGATGTGCAAACATCCAGGGAGTCAGCCCTCCCGCGGCGGCTCCTCCAGCAGCCTCTGCCCCGTCGCGTGGGGCGTCTCGTGGCAGTGCCTACAGCGGGCCTCGTAGGCCTCGGCGGCTCCCACGAGCACCTGCCCGCCCGTGTGGACGAGGCGCTGGGTGCGCCCCGCGGCGGCCCCGCAGACCATGCAGATGGCCTGGAGCTTGGTGATGTACTCCGCCTTGGCCAGCAGGACCGGCATGATGCCGAAGGGTTCCCCGTTGGAATCCTGGTCGAGACCCGCGGCGATGATCCGGACTCCTTTCGCGGCCAGGGCATCAATGACCGCCAGCAGCCCCTCGTCCAGGAACTGCACCTCGTCCAGCGCCACGACCTCCGCCCCCGGGTCCAGGTAGCGCCGGAGTTCCTCGCTGTCCTTCACGGGGATGGCGTCGTGCCTCCGCTGGCTGTGGCTGGCGATGGCGGAGGCGTCGTAGCGGTCGTCCAGGGCCGGCTTGAAGACCTGCACCCGCTGGCGGGCGATGATGGCCCGCTTGATGCGGCGGATGAGCTCCTCGGACTTGCCCGAGAACATGGGGCCGCAGATCACCTCCAGCGAGCCCTGGCGCTGGTGAATGTACATCGGGAATCCTGTGGCTAGCGGGTACGGGGGGGATGGGCTGCGGGCCCTGCCGGCGATGCGGCGACGGCAAGGGGGTCCGGCAGGCGGGTCAGATCCTGGATGGGATTGTGGCCTGCGAAGGGACGCCCGAAGCGCCGGGCCAGGCCGATGCCTCCATCCCGCGGCGAGGCCATCCTGAGTTCCCAGTCGAGCCGTGGTCCCGCGGAATCCTGGGCGGTCCGGATCCCCACGGGCTGGAGGCTCGCCAGCCCCAGGTTGATCGAGCCGCGGTCGTGCGGGACATAGAGAAGCAGGGGAAGGGCGATCAGGATCGCGACCAGGGGCCAGAGCACGAGACTGGGGACCCATGGCTGGGTGGGACGATCCGCCTCCCCATCGGCCACCCAGGGACGGCTCGGCCGCTGTGTCTCGCCCATGGATGCCACCAGGAGCCCGGCGGCAAGCAGGTCCGCGATGGCCTTGCAGGTGTCGAGTTCCTCGTAGCGGCTGATCTGGACGACATCCTTGGCACTCTGCGGATGTTCAAAGTAGGACAGCACCACTTCCTGTTCATGGGTGAGCCCCGAGGAACCGTGCTGGATCCCCCCTTTGCCATCCAGCACCAGGGAGACGTCCCGGTCTATGTCGAGGTGGAGGGCCCGGCCCCGAGGCGTCCGTTCCAGGACCTGGGTCATGGGGGGCAGGCGCCGCTCCACTTCAGGCCACTCGTCCTGGATGCGCGCCGCCTCCATGAGGACGGTGTCCACGGGGATCGGCAGGAAATGTTCCCGATCCAGATCAGGGGGGAGCATGGAGTCGAAGCGGTAGTCCCCTTCGACCCACCGGAAGGTCCTGTGCAGGATCGCCGTGGCCTGGCTGAACAGGGCGTCCTGGATGTCGGTGGCGGTGACCTTCCCGCTTTCCAGGAGGAGCGTGCCCATCCGCTTCAGGGTCTGCCGCTGCACCTGGACCATCGCGAGGAGCTCATCCCCGGTGAGGCGCCCGAGCCGGACAAGCATGGTGCCGAGCCGGTCCTCCATGCGGACCTGGTTGGAATCGCACCCGACGATCTCCCCGTTCTCGAAGAAGACCTTCACGAACTCCTGCCCCTGGGAGAGCACCAGGGTCCCGTTCTTCCCCTGGATCTTGATCATGTTGAACAGGGAGAAGAGGTCGAAATCCCGCAGGGAGCCTTCAAGCGCCATGTCACGCCCTCCCCGGAAGCAGCTTGAGCCAGGAGCGGAGGAACAGGAGGAGGGAGAACACCGCCCCTACGGCAAGCCAGGTCGAGGTCGGATCAGGCAGGATCTCCCCGGGATAGCGCACCGAGCGGCCGGTGGCCAGCACGAGCCCCAGGGCCAGGCAGAGCAGGACGAACTCCAGCAGGCCCTCCCGGGTATGGCCCAGGAAAACCAGGTCGCAACCGGGCAGGAGCACGGCCAGGGTCCGGTGGATCCAGCGGGTGGCCCGCTGGTGGGCGGCGACCTCGTCCAGCTTCCGGCGCCGGTTCTCCACGTGCAGCCCGTCCCGGAGCACGAAGAGATGATGACACTTGGGACACACATCCGGGTCCGGGCTGTCGGTGGTATGGAAGGGCTCGCCGCAGCGGATGCACTGGACGGGATGGGCCATTCGGATGCTCGCCCTGACCCGGGCCAGGAAGGCCCCCAGCCCGAGCAGGGGCAGCAGGAGGCCGAACAGGAGGGCGGGATCCTTCCAGTCGAGGGCGTCTGATCCGAGGCGCACCCCCAGCCCTCGCGCCAGCTCCTGGACTCGTTGGGGGGAGTCGGGAAGGGGCATGGGGTAGGTCCGGACATCCCTCTGGGCATCGTTCAACTCGATGAGCCGGGCGTAGGCGGCCGGAGCGGCCGCCTGGGCCGCAGCCTGCTTGGCGGATCCGGCATCGGTGTGCAGGTGCATGAAGTCGAGGATGCTCTGGTTGAGCAGCACCTCCATCCGCGGCCCGAGCCGGGCCGCAGCCTGGAAATCAGCTTCGGCCTGGGGGACATCCCCCAGCTCGAAATGGGCAACCCCGAGGTTGTTCAGCACCTCGGCCTGCTCCGGGAGGTGACCGACCAGCCCCTGGAAAGTGGAGGCCGCTCCCGCCCAGTCCTTCTGCTGGAGCTGGGCCCATCCCGCGAGGAACGCCCGGTCCCCGGCAGGCAGGAAGCGCAGCGCCCCGGGAGGCATGGGCTGCACCTGGGGCTGCATCTGGAGCGCCAGGAGACTCGGGGGCGGCTCCCGGTCCGACCAGGGTTCCATGACGCCCAGGGCCGGATGGACCAACTGCAGCAGGAGGATGAACACCGTGGCCTTCACCTCGACGCGGGTGAGGAACGGCGCGAGGAGGAAGAGCCAGAATACGGCGGCCACCATTGGATCCAGTCCGACCAGGACGGGCAGGCTGAGGATCCCCGCGCCCAGGATCGCGGCCGACAGCGGAGGAACGCCGCGCTGTTCGAGGGGGGCCTCCCACAGCGCCCGAAGGACGTTCCGGTAGCGCAGGAGCAGGGCGAGACTCCAGCCCCAGAGCAGCAGGGTGGCCATCAGCCGAAGCATGCCCAGGTGCTGGACGAGCCAGAGCCACCGGAATTCGGGATGTTCCAGCCGCACCCAGGTCAGGTGCAGCAGGTCCGGGATACTCCAGAACCATCCCTGCACCCCCTGTTCCCGCATGAGGGTGATGCGGGCGCTCAGGACGGCCGGCAGTTCAGGCACCCATCCCTCGACAGCCTGGAGGGCAGCGAGGCCGACCTCCGGGTGCCCTTCGAGCCCCTGAGCCCGGGCCCAGACAGCCATGGCCTCGACGAGGGGCGTCACGTCCAGCGTGTTGTAGGTCCTCCGGAGCACCTCGACCTCGTGCCGCGCCCGCTGGAGGGCCTGGGGATTCCCCGACAGCAGGGCCGCCTGGAGGTCGGCGGCTCGATGGCTCAGGGCCACCGCGGGAGCGAGGGCCGGATCCATCGCCGCGGCCGGCTGGGCGGGGGCGGTCTGCAACGGGGGGGCCGCCAGCAGGAGCCCCGCCCCGAGGCAGGCGAGGGAGGTGCGGAGGGCCTTCCAGAATCCCATATCCAACCTCGTCAGGGTTTCGGAGAATCCGGTGTGTCGGCGGCAGGTCGGAGGTCCAGGATCCGCATCCGGAGCTGGTAGAGGACCTCCTCCATCTCCCGGGTCTCTTCCTCGGTGCGGTGGCCCGCGGTCTTCTCCTGCAGGACCGCCAGCAGGTCCACGTAGAACCGGGCGACCGCAGGATTCGCCGGCGGCAGATCCTTCATCATCGGGTGGGGGACGCCCAGCGCCATCAAGGCCTGCTCGGCCAGGAGATGCACGAGCGCAGTCAGGGATGCTTCCGGCACCGCAGGATTCATCGGGATACCCCAGATACCTTCGAGGACAATCCGGGGAAGCCTACCATGCCCATGATTTTCCTGCACCCGCGCCGGGTCTCGCCGCGTTCCGCACCCCTTCCTGTCTGGCCTTTGACGAAAAGCACTCCGCGAAGAGCCGGGGGTGTGGAAGGATGGATGGGTTTTGGAGGTTTGTGATGCGACGCCTGCTCCCCGCGCTCCTGCTCCCTGTCGTATGCATGGCCATGCACGCCGAATCCACCGGCCGTATCTCCGGCCGCGTGATCACGAAGGAGGGCAAGCCCATCCCGGGGGCCCAGATCACCCTGAACCGGACGGACATCCACTGGACCAAGGTGCTCACCACCGATTCCAAAGGCGAGTTCATCCAGGTCGGGCTCGAGCCCCGGATCTTCAACATCACCGTCAGCGCCAAGGGGTTTGTCACCCTGGAGGACGACGGCCAGAAGATCCCCCTGGCCGACACCCTGAAGAAGGAATACACCCTGCTGACGCCGGACCAGGCCCAGGCCCAGGCCATGGCCAACGGGGCCGCTGCGGACCCCGGGGCCGCCGCGGACATGGCAGGGCGCGAGGACTTCAACAAGGCCATCCCCCTCTTCAATGCCCAGAAGTTCAGTGATGC
>DAIDKC010000275.1 GCA_027451045.1 Holophagaceae bacterium
GGATACACTGCTCCCAAGACACCGGCGGCCTCCCTCGCGTTCTCAGCAAACACAAGGGTCTCAAAGGCTTGCCGGTGTCCCTTTACCTCACGCTATTACGCGATGAACCAAAAATTATTCATTCTTGATCCCTGCCACCGATAGGCGTTCGACCCTTGACTTCGTGATTTCCTGGATCTTCGCCTGCCGCTGATGGTCCCGGGAATGCAGGTACTTCAGGGCGGTTGCCGTCGTCTTCCACCCCATGGCCTCCTTCAGCTCCTGGGCGGTCAGATTCCCCATATCGCCCAGCTCCGATGCCACGGTGTGACGGAAATCGTGGATCCGGACGTCCGGGAGTCCAAGGTGCGTGCGGACCCGGTTCCAGGCGCTCTGCAAATTCTCAAGGTGGCCACTCCCGCTCTTGGTCTTGGGGCCCCGGCCCAGGGAAGGGAAGACCCATTCGTCGACCTTGGGCAGCCGGTCGAGAACCTCCTTGATTTCCTGCGTGATGAAAACCGTCTTGAACTCGTCGTGGACGCCAGGGGCTGCACCCCTCTTCTTGATCGGGACCTTGATGACGCCGCGGGATTCCTCCACCTGTTCCCAACGCATCGCCCTGACTTCGCAGTGTCGCAGGCCTCCAAGGAAGCAGAGAAGAAGGGCGTCCAGGATGGACCCGTCCAGGATGTAGGGCGGCCGCTTGACGGGGGGGCGTCTCGGTTTGCTGAACTTCGCGGCCCGACGGGCCTTCAACTCGGCCTGCCACCAGTTGGAATACCGGTTCCGGGAGTCCATCAGGAAGGCTAGAAGGCGCGCCTGGTCGGGGTCTTCCATCCACATGCCCCGCCCGCGCTCCGGGTTCTTGCTCACCCCCTTGGCGAGATTCTCGGTCAGCCCGTAGCGGTCCTCCGGGTCGCGCCCCAGGGCCCAGGTGAAAAGGGATCCGAGCAAGGCGATCGTGCGGTTGGCTTCGACAGTCAACGGCCTTTCCGGGTTCCGGTTCGTGATGTCATCGTGCAGCTTCTTGAAGTCGGACTGCTTCAAGCTGACGACGGATTTCAGCTTCACCTCCTGGGAAATGTTCCTGTCCCACTGCCGCTTGTATTCATCGTGGGTCGATTGGGCCCGGCGGCCCTTGCGGACCTCGTTCTGGAAGTACTCGAAGAACCCGTCGGCCAGGTCCTGGAATCGTTTCAGCGAGGCATGTCGAGGGGCCCTGTGGGCAAATGGATCCAGGCCGTTTTCCACGTTCTGCTTGATCTTGCGGGCCTCCTCCCGGGCCGAATCGGCAATCCAGGGGTCGCGGAATGTTCCGATCCGCAGCCACCGGGCCTTGTTGCCTTTCATGGCGATGCGAATCCCGAAGACCTTGCTTCCCGAGTAGTAGACCTTCACCCCGAACCCGGTGGCCTTCTTGTCGAAGTAGAAGCGGGCTTTCTCCTCTTTGCCGGGGCGGGGCAGGCGCTCCACGAAGGTCTCGGTGATGCTGTAGGTCTTCATCGGGTACCTCTTCCGTGGAGTTCGACCGTGTCCGAGGTTCCGGAGGGCCGATCTGGGGTACAGTCTAGGGGTACAGTTTGAGCATTGAAATTACTGCATTCCGTCATCGGACATTTTTCTCATCGGCGTGCGACAGGGTAAAGTTAAGTCCCTTTTTTTGAATGAGTATACGTGCTTTAAAAGCCATTCCACGACGTTTGAATGCGCAGACTGCAAATCTGCCATTCATCGGTTCGATTCCGATCGGCGCCTCCAGATGAAGCCCCCGCAAGGGGGCTTCCCGATTTTCGGCAAGCCGTCTCCTATCTGCCCTCAAGGAAGATGCGGCCAGAATGGGCCCTCAGCGCCGGCGCCACAGGTCGAAGGGCTGGGTCCCGAAGGCGACGGTGAACTGCCGGTCGGAGGGCAGGGGGCCTGTCGGACCTGTCCGGCTGCGCCATCCGAACGACGCCTCCAGGTAGTACTGGCCGACAAGGGTGGTGCGCATCAGCAGGCCGAAGCCCCTGGACTGGCGGAAGGCCGTGCTCTGCCAGAGCCCTGCGCCGTCGGGCGCCACCCGGGCCACGTCAAGGCGGGGTTCGAGTTCCAGGATGAGGCCCAGCACGGTGGGAAAGTGGAAGGGCAGGCCCACGCGCGCGGATGCGAAGTCCGGGACGAGGTAGCTCAAGGGCAGGCTGCCCAGCATGAATCCCGGGCCCCCGATGCTCCACCAGCGGTCCAGGGGCAGGTGATGGCCCACTCCTCCCTCCACATCCACGTCCAGCCCTACGGGGCCCAGGAGCGGCTGGAGCCCCCGGGCCCGCAAGTAGGCCTGGGTGAAGGCGCTGCGGCCTCCGGTGTCCAGGAGGGGCTCCCCGCTCCCGAAGCGCCCCCGGAGGAGGAGGCCGCGGGTGGGCAGCGTGTGCTGGTCGAAGTTGTCCCATCCGATGTTCAGGTAGGCCGCATGCTGGGTCGAGCGGAGGCCAGGCCCGAGGTAGGAGACCTTCCGCTCGGAGACCTCCAGGCGGGCCTTGCCCGTCTGGGCGCCTCCGAAGCGCGTGTAGCCCCCCAGGCTGGCCTCCGTGACCGAGAGGCGGAGCCCAGGGTAGGTGGCCATGACATCCCCCGTGGGCAGGAGCTGGACCGGCTCCATGCGCTGGTTCCAGGCGGTGAAACGCCCCTCGAGGACGGCTTCAGGAATCCGCGACAGCGGCTGTCGCAGGTCGAGTTCGCCCAGCTCCTGGAGCCGGTTCCTGGCGCCGCTGAGTTCCACCTCGGTCCCTGCGCCCAGCAGGTCCCTGCCCAGGTAGCTGAGGCCGAGCTGGCCCCCCAGGTTCGTCTCGTAGCCCAAGGATGCGTCCACCCGGTTGCGCAGGGCGGCCCTGGGACGCACCTGGATCTCGACTTTCGAGAAGTCCTGGACCGGCAGCACCCTGCAGGGAAGGGCCGCGAGGTGGAGGCGGTTCTCCGCAAGGTCCAGGTGCTCCTGGAGGGCATCGGCGCGCAAGGGGGCCCCCTCGAGCGGTGTGAGCATCTTCCTGACCAGGGCGGCATCCACCGGACGGCCCCGGGCGGGAAGCACCCGGACATCCGTGACCACCGGTTCGCGGACGACCACGCGCACCCGGCCCGTGGCGGGATCGAAGCCCGAGCCCCGGACATCCACCAGCGGGTGTCCCGCCATCACCAGCCGGTAGATGGTGCCGCTGAGTACCCGGCCGAGGGATTCGGGGTTGAAGCGCGTCCCGAGAGGAAGCCGAGCGGCCAGGCTGCCCTGGATGACGCCGCGCCAGACATCCGGGGCGATGACCTCCTCCTGGCGGATGGCCGGGAAGAGACGGAGGTGGATGCGGAGCGTGGCGGGTGGCCCGGGGAGGCGCTCCGCCCACGCGTCTGCGGCGAGGCCATGCACCAGCACCTGCTGGAGGAAGA
>DAIDKC010000276.1 GCA_027451045.1 Holophagaceae bacterium
GCTGATGCAGCTCGCCCGCCACGGAGGACTGGGCCTCGTGATCCAGGCCGAGGGCGACCTGCCCGTGGACAGCCACCACCTGGTGGAGGACGTGGGACTCTGCCTGGGGGACGCCCTGAAGATGGCCCTCGGCGATCGCGCTGGCATCCTCCGGTTCGCCCACGCCTACGTGCCCCTGGACGAGGCCCTGGCCCGGGTGGTGGTGGACCTCTCCGGCCGCCCCTGGTGCGAGTTCCACGCGGATCTGCCCCCGGTGGTGCTCGGGGACGGCTTCCAGACGGAGATGGTGCGCGAGTTCTTCATCGCCCTGGCCGTGCGCGGGGGGCTGGCCCTGCACGCCGACCTGCTGCGGGGGGTGAACACCCATCACAAGGTGGAGGCGCTCTTCAAGGCCCTGGCCCGCGCCCTGCGCGAAGCGGTCCGCATCGAGGGGAGCGGGGTCCCCTCCACCAAGGGGACGCTGTCGGCATGATCACACTCATTGACACTGGCGCAGGCAACCTCGCCTCCCTGGAAGGGGCCCTGGACCGCCTGGGCCTGGGCCATGTCCGGGCCGAGCGGCCCGACCAGGCCGCGGATGCGGGTCCCATGGTCCTTCCCGGGGTGGGCCACTTCGAGGCGGCCCAGCAGATGCTGCGCGAGCGCGGCTGGTGGCGGGAGATCCCGCACCTCGTCGCGGACGGCCGGCCCCTCCTCGGGATCTGCCTCGGCCTCCAGCTGCTGGCCGAGGGCAGCGAGGAGGCTCCCCGGGCCAGCGGGCTCGGGCTCCTGCCGGGCATCGTCCGCCGTCTGGGGCCGGGCGTGAAGGTGCCCCACGTCGGATGGAGCCGGGTCCAGCAGCACACGGCCCATCCGGCCCTGCCGGATCCCCAGGAGAGCTGGCTCTACTTCGTCCACAGCTACGCCCTGGAACCGGGTCCTGAGACCGTCTACACCGCCCGCCACGGCCGCCCTTTCTCCGCGGTGGAGGCGCGGGGCCGCGTGATGGGCTTCCAGCCCCACCCCGAGAAGTCCGGTCCCGTGGGCCTCCGGCTGCTCCAGGCCGCCCTGGCATGGATGGGGGCCGACGCCTCAGTTCCGGAGGCTCCATGCAATTGATCCCGAGCCTGGACCTCCTGGATGGCCGGCTGGTCCGGCTCCGCCATGGCGATCCGCAGCAGGCCACGTTCTATGAGCAGGCCCCCGAAGCCTGGGTGGAGCGCCTCGCGGCGGCCGGGGCCCGTCGGATCCACCTCGTGGACCTCGACGGCGCCTTCGGACGCGCCCGTCAGGGCGTCTTCGCGGGCTTCCCGGCCCGGTTCCCCGCCCTCCGCTTCCAGCTCGGCGGCGGCCTGCGCACCCGGGGCGACGTGGCCGCGGCGCTGGACCAAGGCTTCGACGCCGTGGTGGGCACCCTCGCGGTGGAGCGGCCCCGGGAGCTGAAGGGCCTGCCGGGCGACCGCATCCTCGCGGCCCTGGACCTGAAGGACGGCCGCCTCGTCACCCGCGGCTGGCAGGTCGCCAGCGCCTGTGCCTCCGCGGACGTGTTCGAGGCGCTCCTCGTGCTCGGCTTCGACCGGGCCCTCGTCACCGACGTGGGCCGGGACGGCACGCTGGAGGGGCCGGGTCTCGACGCCGCCGCCCTCGTGGCGAAGGAGGGCTTCCGGGTGCAGGCCTCCGGCGGACTCCGGAGCCTCGCGGACCTCGACGCCCTCGCCCGCATCCGCGGCGTCGTGGGGGCCATCAGCGGCAAGGCCCTGCTGGAGGGCGTGCTGCCGCTGGACGCTCCGACCACCCGCGCCGCCCTCGAAGGAGCCGCCTGATGCCCGCCAAGCGCGTGATCCCCTGCCTGGATGTGAAGAACGGCCGCGTGGTGAAGGGCGTCCAGTTCAAGGCGCTGCGCGACCTGGGCCACCCGGTGGACCTGGCCAGGCGCTATGACGCGGAGGGGGCCGACGAGCTCGTGTTCCTCGACATCAGCGCCAGCCAGGAGGACCGGAGCACTCGGGAGGCCTGGGTGCGCGATGTGGCCCGGGAGCTGAGCATCCCCTTCACCGTCGGCGGCGGCGTGGCCAGCGTGGACGATGCCCGGCGGCTGCTCCGCGCCGGCGCCGACAAGGTGGCCGTGAACACGGCGGCCTCCCTTCGGCCGGCCCTGGTCTCTGAACTCGCAGACGCCTTCGGGCGGCAGTGCGTGGTGGCGGCCGTGGACGTGAAGCGCGACCCGGACCTCGGCTGGCGCGTCTTCCTGAAAGGCGGCACCGAGCCCACGGACCGGGCGGCCCTGCCGTGGCTCCAGGAGCTGTGCGACCTCGGCGCCGGCGAGCTCCTGCTGACCTCCATGGACCGGGACGGCACCGGCCAGGGCTTCGACATCCAGCTCCTGGACCGGGCTTCGGAACTGCCCATCCCGCTCATCGCCTCGGGCGGCGCGGGCCTGGAGATCCATTTCCTGGAGGCCCTGGAGCACGGCGCCGATGCGGTGCTGGCCGCGACCCTCTTCCACGAAGGCACCCTTCCCATCCCGAGGCTCAAGGCCTACCTCGCCCACAACGGCGTGCTCGTGCGGATCTGACATGGATTTCGACACCCTCCGATTCGGCCCCGACGGCCTGCTCCCCGGCATCGTGCAGAGCCCCGCGGGCGAGGTCCGCATGCTGGCCTGGCTCAACCGCGAGGCCCTGCGCCTCACCCTGGAGACGGGCTTCGTCACCTTCTGGAGCCGCTCCCGCCAGGAACTCTGGACCAAGGGCGCCACCAGCGGGAACCGCCTGAAGCTGATCCAGGCACGTCCGGACTGCGACGGCGATGCCCTGCTGATCCTCGCCGAGCCCGAAGGTCCCAGCTGCCACCGGGGCACCGACAGCTGCTTCGACGGCGACGCGCCCTGGCCCTCCACCCTGCCCTGGCTGGGCCGCCTGGAGGCGCTGCTCCAGTCGCGCCGGGCTTCGGCCGATCCCGCGGGCAGCTACACCCAGCGCCTCTTCGCCCAGGGCGTGGACCGCATCGGAAAGAAGGTGGTGGAGGAAGC
>DAIDKC010000277.1 GCA_027451045.1 Holophagaceae bacterium
ATGTGTCCGACTTAGCCGGGACGGGTGGGACCACAGCTGGAGGGTGCTCAGCAGGGCGGTCCCGTCCTCGGCGGGAGCCAGGGCCCGGGGGTGGTCCAGGCCTTCGAGATGGAGGTCCATCCGGGCGATGCGCCCGGTGGGGAAGCGCACGCTCAGGTCGCAGACCGCCAGCAGGCTCGGGGCGACCTCCACCAGGGCCGCGGAGACGTCCAGGTCCCGGGGGGTCTCAAGGCTCCAGACGGGGAGGCTGCGGGTGCCGAAGCGGAGGCGGATGGGTTCCCGGTGGGTCTGGGGGGCCGGGCCGGACAGGTAGAGCAGGCGTTCCGCCCGGGCGAGCAGCAGGGCCTGGACGTAGGGCGTGCCCTGGGCGCGGTCGGCCTCCAGGTGCCAGGCGGCCATCATCGGCATCCGGCGGCGGTCATGGCCGACCCGCCGCGGATCGGAGTCGAGGGTGAAGCGGGTCTCCATGGGCGAGGCGCTGCCCCGCATCCAGAGCTGGAAGCGGTAGTCGAGGCCGTCCCGTGCCGATGCGAAGAGGCTGGAAGCCAGGAGGAAGACGAGGACGGAGGATCGCATCAAGGAACACCCTTCCTCCTGAGCATGGCAGGCCATGCGATCCTGGGCCATGCCGCTCTGCTTCGACCTGGATGGGACCCTCGGCCACTTCAATGCCGGCTTCGCCCTGCTCCGGGAGGCCCTGGGGGGACTGTGGGGCACCGCGCCGACGGAGGGGGAGCTGTCCTGCTGCTCGGGCTCCACCGACTGGGAGATCGTCGGGGAGTTGCATGCCCTGCGCTTCGGAACTCCCCTGACCGACACGGGGTACGCGGACTACGAGCGGGCCTGCGTGGCGCGCTTCCAGTCGGCCTTCGGTCCGGGCGGCCAGTCGCCGGCCGTCTTCCGGGGCATCCTGGAGGGCCTCCACCGCCTCGCCGAGCGGCACGGGGTCTGGATCGTCTCGGGGAATGCCCCGGCTCTCCTGGCCTTCAAGACCGGAGTCCTGGGGGTGGATCCGGCCATCCCCCGCCTGGGCTCCCTGCCGGGCCACGGGCGGGTGGACCTGCTGCGCCGCGCCGTGGCTGCGGCCCCGGGGCCCCACCTGTACGTCGGGGACCGTCCCCACGACCTGGCGGCGGCCCGGGCTGCGGGCGTCCCCTTCCTGGCCATCGGGGAGGCGGTGCCGGGGGACCACGTCGCGCTTCCCTCCACGGCCGGAGCCGAGTGCCTGGTCCAGTCCGTCGAGCGGCTGGTGGCTAGCGGGTGGTGACCTCGAATCCGTCCAGGAAGGCGAGCGCACGGGGATCGCCGGCCCGGGGGACGATGGCCTGGGCATGGTGGATTCGGCCTGCCCGGTAGACCACGATCCCCTCGGCCACGCTGCCGCTGGGGAGGGTGGCCCGGTAGCGGAAACCCGGGCCGCGTGCTGCGGGCAGATCGGTGCAGGCGAGGGGGCCGAGGCGCGAGGTGAGCCAGGCCCGGAATGTGGCCAGGATCTGCTGCGAGGTCGAGCCGCCCTGGTCGCCCGGCGGGAGGTTGCCGACGGCCACCGAGAAGGACTCGTCCAGGCGCCCCGGCGGGCTCATGGCCAGGTCGAACCACTCCACATCCCCGTAGGGGGTCGGATCGGTGTGGCGTGCCAGGCGGGGCTTGCCGGGGAAGGTGGCGATGATGCCCAGGTTGGCGTTCGCGACCCGGCAGGGCTGCTCGTGGCACCCGAGCAGGACGGCTGCCGCCATCAGGCCGAACCAGGCACGGGCCATGGCACCTCCCGGAGGGCTCATCGGACGGAGGGCGCGGAGAGTTGATCCCGGGTGGCGCGGGCCGCCTCCTCCCACTGTGCCGCGGCCCGGGGATCCCGCACCACTCCGTGGCCGCCACGGTAGGCCTCCGCCAGCGCCTGCATGGCTCCCGGGTGCCCCGCCTCGGCGGCGCGCCGGAACCACAGGACGGCGGTCAGGTCGTCGCGGAGGTATCCCTGCCCTCCCTGCCGATGGGCCAGCGCGAGCCGGAAGCAGGCCTCCGCATCCCCGCCCTCGGCCTTCTTCCGCAGCCGGCCCCGGCCCCGGGCCGGTCCTTCCCGGCGCAGGTGCCAGGCCTGTCCTGCGAGTACCAGCAAGGGAATGGCCAGCATGAGGAGCGGGAGGTGGTGGAGCTGGGAGGACCCGGCCCAGAAGAAGGCCCCCACGGTGAACAGGAAGGCCCCGGCCAGGAGGGCCGTGGCCAGCAGGAGGAGTCCGGGTCCCAACCGGAGGGCGAGGAAGCGGTCCGCGGCGGCTTCGAGGCCGCCCATCGCCGCGCCCTGGAGACGCACCAGGGGGTCCTCCGGTGCCGCATCGTGGCGGAGGGGACTGTGGCGCAGAGGCGGGTGGGGCTCAAGGCGGACCGCGGCCTCGGTCCAGCGGCGGGCCTCCTCCGGATCGGGCGCCACGCCATCCCCGCAGGCGTATGCGTGGCCCAGCCACGCGGCGGCGCAGCCGCATCCGGCGGCCGCCGAACGGCGGTACCAGCGCTCCGCGTCTGCGGCGTCCCGGGCGCAGCCGTGGCCCGTCCGCAGGGCCTCAGCGAGGCGGAACGCCGCTTCCGCATGGCCCGCCTCCGCGGCCCGCTTCAGGCGTTCCACGCCGAGCATCACTCCCCCGGGGCCCAGGCCTCCCTCGAGCCAGGCGAGCCCCTCCTGGAAGAGGGCCTCCGGGTGCCCCGTCCGGCTGGCCCGTTCGAGGTACCAGTGCCCCAGGCTGGGGTCATGGGCCTGCCGGGCCCACTGGAGCCAGAGTGCCTCGGGGGTTGGCGCGAAGCGGGCCACCCAGGCTCGGAGCCCCCGCTCGAGGAAGCCCAGTGGACGGCTGGAGGACTGGGTCAGCCGGCCGAGCAGGACCAGGACGAGCAGGACCCATCCCCCCAGCAGCAGGAGGTCCCCCCAGAGGGCCGCGAGCGGCGCCAGGGGGGTGGCCAGGAGCAGCAGCGGACTGGCCAGCACCAGCCCCAGGATCGTCAAGGGGGCGGCCCAGATCCGTGCGGGTGAGGGCCCTGGCTTCATGTCAGCGGGCCTTCAGGGCCTCATCCAGGGCCTGCTTGTCCCGGCCCTCGAAGTAGCCGGACCAGCGGCGGATGAGGCGGCCCTGCCGGTCCACCAGGAGGGTGGTGGGAATGCCCGTGATGGGGCCGAAGGCATCCAGGGACCGGGGACCGCTGGGCAGATAGGCCGTGAGCCCCAGTTCGGGATGCTGGGCCAGGAAGGGCTTCACGTCGTCCCAGCCGCCGTTGTCCACGGAGATCGGAACGACCGCGTAGTCCGCGTTCTCGGCCCGCTGGAGGGCCGCCACCTCGGGCAGGGAGCGGCGGCAGGGCGGGCACCAGGTGGCCCAGACGTCCACCAGGACCACCTTCCCCTGGAATTCGGCCAGGGTGTGGCGCTGCCCCTGCGCGTCCATGAAGGCCACGGACCGCACGTCCGTGCCGGCCGGCGCGCCCTCCGAACTGGAGCCGTGGAGGCGCAGGAGCGCCAGCCCGCCCAGGGCGAGGCCGCCCAGGACCAGCGCGACCGCGGCGACCAGGCGCCAGGGGGATTGGGATTCGGGGGTGGCAGCCATCGCGCCTCCACATACCAACCGGGCGGGTGCCGGCGGCAGTCTCCAGGGTAGAACATCCCGGAAGCTCCGGCGGGCACGACAAGGCCCCCTCGCGGGGGCCCTGCCTGGGAAGCCGCAGGCTTCAGTCCTCGCGCTCGGCCCTGCTGAAGGCGTCCGCGAGGGTGGCCTTCTTGAACTCGGGCTGGCGGGCCTTGGCGGCCTCCAGGTCGCCCCGCTCCTGATCCTGCTCCAGCTGCTTGACGGAGAGGCCGATGCGGCGCTCGGTGGGATCGAGCTTCACGATCTTCATCGTGAGATCCTGGCCGGCGTTGAACTCCTTCTGGATGTCCTCCACGCGCTTGCGGGAGAGCTCGGAGACGTGCACCAGGCCCTCGATGCCGTCGCCCAGATCCACGAAGGCGCCGAAGTCGGTCAGGCGGGCGATCTTGCCGGTGATGACGTCGCCGACATGGTGCTTGTCGAAGAAGATCTCCCAGACGTTGGGCTCCATCTGCTTCACGCCGAGGCTCATGCGCTGGGCCAGGGGGTCGAGGCTGAGGACCTTGGCGGTGACCTGGTCGCCCTTCTTCACCACTTCGCCGGGGTGCTTGATCTTCTTGGTCCAGCTGAAGTCGGAGACGTGGATCAGGCCGTCAATGCCCTCCTCCAGCTCCACGAAGGCGCCGAACTCGGTGATGTTGCGCACCGTGCCGGTGACGATCTGGCCGGGCTGGTACTTCTCGGCGATGGCCATCCAGGGGTTGGGCGTGATCTGCTTCATCCCGAGGCTGATGCGGCGGTTCTCGGAGTCCACCTGGAGGATGACGGCTTCCACCTGGTCGCCCAGGTTGACCATGCCCTTGGCGGACTTGACCTTCTTGGTCCAGCTCATCTCGGAGACATGCACGAGGCCCTCGATGCCGGGCTCCAGCTCCACGAAGGCGCCGTAGTCGGTGATCGAGACGATCTTCCCCTTGGCCAGCGCGTTGATGGGGTACCGCTCCTCGACGGAGAGCCAGGGGTCC
>DAIDKC010000278.1 GCA_027451045.1 Holophagaceae bacterium
GTGGTTCCCAAGGAGGTCTGGTCCATGGCTGCGGACCCGGACGGTCAGGCGCTGTTCGTCGGGGCGGGGGGGAGGGACGGCGTTCTTCGGCGCTACGACCTCGCCTCCGGGGAGATCCGGGATTTCCCCCTCCATGAGCAGGGCATTACCTCCCTGGTGGCGGCTTCCGGCCACCTGGCATCCGCCTCGGATGACCGCACCATCGCCATCTGGAAGCTGCCCGCCATGGAGGTTCTCTGGCGAAGCGAGGCCCACGGATTCCTCGTCAACCAGCTGCGCCTTGCAGGTAATCCCCCGGCCCTCTGGAGTTCCTCCTCCGACGGCACCCTCAAGCGCTGGAGCTGGCCCGATCTGGCCCTCCAGGAGACGCTCTCCACCCGGCGGATCTTCGGGAGGCGATACGCATGCCATGCCCTCTGGATCTCCCCTGATGGGGACAGGGTGGTGGCGGGAACCTGGGACCATGCACTCCTCCTGCTGGACCGGCGGAACGGGACGTGGCACGGGGAGACCCTGCCCATCGCCTCTCCCGTGATCTATGCCATCGCTTCTCTGCCGTCCCAGGCCCTGCTCGTCATGGTGGGGATTGATTTCCCGTCCGGCATCTACATCTACGACCTGGAGCAGAATCGGATGTACCAGATCCCCCATCTCGGGACGAGCCTATACACCGTGGTCCGCGGCCCCGCTCCCGACGAGGCCCTGCTGTTCGGGGCAGGCGTCGCCATGCGCCTCCGGATCCAGCGCGCGAAGGCCGGCGGGCTGGACTACACCCTGCGCACCTCCTTCTCCAGCGACCTTGGCGACGCCGAGGCTGCCGTGAGCCTGCCCCACCGCACCGACATCGCCATTGGGAATGCCGCGGGCAGGGTCCTCCTCGTGGATCCAGGCCAGATCGGCGGCGCCGAGGCCCTGACGGGCCACGTCGGAGGGCCCCTCCGCTCCGGCAGAGAATCCCTGCAGGGAATCCCGCCGCCCCGATGAGACAATACCTTCCCGGTTCCAACTCGGGGCCGGGCACGGGAGTCCCCTTGGCCCAGAAAGGCGTCCAGATCATTGCGGTGGAGCCGGGCAGCCTGGCGGACGAGGCCGGGATCCGGCCGGGGGATGTCCTCCTTGCCATCAACGGCGAGGCGGTACTGGACCAGCTGAACTATCAGTTCCTGGTGACCCAGCGGGACGAGACGGACCTGCGGATCCAGCGGCCCGATGGCACCGTCTTCGAGGTGGCTGTCGAGAACGGCGGCGAGGGGCTCGGCGTGGACCTTGCTCAGGACGAGGTGAAGGTCTGCCGCCAGAATTGCGTCTTCTGCTTCGTCCACCAGATGCCCAGGGGCTTCCGGAAGTCCCTCTACCTGAAGGACGAGGACATCCGCCTCTCCTTCCTCTACGGGCACTTCACGACGCTGTCGAGCAGCGACGACGCCGAACTGGACCGCATCATCCGCGAGCGTCTGAGCCCCATCCACGTCTCGGTCCACGCCACGGATCCCGAGGCCCGGGTGCGGGTGGTGGGCAATCCCCGGGAGGGTGACATCCTGCGGAAGCTCGACCGGCTGCTGGCCGGCGGCATTGACGTGCATACCCAGGCCGTGGTGGCGCCGGGACTCAACGATGGGGCCATCTGGCAGCGGACCCTGGACGACCTCTGGGCCCGCCGGCGGGAAGGCCGGGGGAGCGTGCTCAGCCTCTCCTGTGTGCCCGTGGGGCTGACGGCCCACCGGGACGGCCTGCCATTCGTTCAGGACGTGGATCCGGCCTTCGCCCGGGCATGGGCCACACGATGGACCCCGGAGGTCCGGGCCTACGCCAGGGCCAACGGCGGGGAACCCTGGCTTCTCCTCGCGGACGAATGGTTCACCCGTGCGGGGATCGAGGTCCCGGGCAGGACCTTCTATTCCCGCTCCTGGGCCCAGTTGGAGAACGGCGTGGGCCTGGTGCGCCGGTTCCTTGAGCACAGCCGCCGCTTCATCCGCAGCCCCCGCGCCCGGGGGTTCGCGGGGCGAAGGGCCCTGCTGCTGACCGGTGCCAGCTTCGCGCCCACGCTGTCCCGCGTGGTCGCTGACCTGAACCGGGCCGTGGGCAGCCGGCTCCGCGTGGCCGCCGCAGCGAACCACAGCTTCGGCGAGAGCGTCACAGTGGCGGGCCTCCTCTGCGGAGAGGACCTGAAATACGCCGCCCACGCCGACCGGGCGGCCCAGGGCGGCCGGCCCGACTGGGTGGATGCGGTGGTGGTGCCCTCCGCCAGCCTGCGGACGCACACCGGGCCCACGGACCAGTACACCCTCCGGGGCCAGGTGGTGCGGGAGGAAGGCACCTTCCTGGACGACCTGACGCTGCCGGAACTGGCGGTGGACCTGGGGGTTCCTGCCGTGCCCAGCGGCGCCAACCTCTCCCATCTCCTGGATCACCTGGAGGCCGCGGATCGCGGGGCCTTCCGGGGCGGTTCCCTCCAGCGGGCCTTCCATGCCGAAGGGCTCAATCTGCCCCAGGGGGCCTACAACCCCTGAGCCGAGGTACGCGAAAGGGCCCCGCAGCGCGGGGCCCTCGGCGTTGCGAGGCGGAGCCTCATCCCTTGGTCGTGGGAGCGGCCACGGTGGGCGGGGGCTTCAGGATGGAGACGGCCACCTTGATGTCGCCGCCATCCTGGCCCTGGTACTTGTCCACCTGGGCGAGGGACTCCTTCTTGGCTTCATCGGAGGCCACCCGGATGGCGTCCAGGACATCCACGGCGCTCTGGAACTTCACGTCCGGATCAATCTTGAGGAAGACCTTCCGGAAACCCAGAGGCTGAAGCATGACGATGCCGGGCAGCTTCTGCTTGATGCCGGCCGCATCAATCGGGTCCGTCTGGAGCTTCATGGAGCCGTCCTTGTCGAGGCTGATCACGACAGGCGGGTTGTTCTTGTCAATGGGAGGAGGTGTCGTGGTCTGCACGATCTGCGGGACCACCACCTTCATGGCCTTGGCCAGGCCGGGCACCATCACGATGAACACGATCAGGAGCACCAGCACGATGTCAATCAACGGGGTGACGTTGATGTCGGACTTCTGCTTTCCCTTGGGGCCACCGGCATCCATTACTGGCCTCC
>DAIDKC010000279.1 GCA_027451045.1 Holophagaceae bacterium
GAACGACGACCGCGAGGCCTTCCTGGGCGAGGCGGCGGACCTGATCTTCCACCTGGACCTTCTGCTCCTGTCGAAGGGCGCCGCGCTCCGGGACGCCGTGGAGGTGCTCCAGCGCCGCCACGCGGACGCCACCGGGGGGAAGGCCTGATGCCCGTCCGCACGCCGCACTTCCCCGACCTCCTCTTTGACGCCGCCGTGCGCCTGCGCCGCTGGGAGGGGGCGCTCATGGCACTGCTGGACGCCCACGGCTACCGGGAGCTGCATCCCTCCCTGGTGCTGCGAGAGCCGGTGCCCGAGGGCGTGCTGCGCTTCTTCGACGGCGACGACCTCGTGGCCCTGCGCTGGGATTTCACCGTCGCCCTGGCGGGACTGCTGGCCCGCCGCTTCCCCGAGCCGCCGGACCGCGTGGCCTACGCCGGCGCGGTCTTCCGCCGCCCCGTTCAGCCCTGGGAGGCCGTGGAGCGCTTCGAGGTGGGCTGCGAGCGCATTCAGCCCGCGGAGGAGCCCTCGGCCGAAGCCGATGTGGAGCTGGCCCGGCTGCTCATGGCTGTGCCCCAGGCCCTGGGGCTGAAGCACGCCATCCTGCACCTGGGCCACGCGGCTCTCGTGCGCAGACCTTTGGAGGCCGAGCAGCTCCCGCCGGACCTCGCGAAGGCTGTGGTGGCGGCCCTGTCCAGGCGCGCCGCCCACCGGGTCCGAGAAGCCCTGGCGGACCACCCTGCGGCACGGCGCCTCACCGCCCACGCGGAAGCCCTGCTGGCCGACCTCGACGGACCTGACACCCTGAAGGCCCTGGACGCCAGCCCCTACGCGGACCTGCTGGCGGAGGAACGGGCCCACATGGACCGGGCGCTGCGGGCGCTCCTCCCCATCCTGCCGGACCGGCTGGACCTCCGCGTGGATCTGGCGGACGTGGCGGGCCTCGACTTCTACACCGGCCCCACCCTGCGCCTCTGGGCCCCCGGTGCCCAGCAGGAGCTGGCCGCGGGCGGACGCTACGACCACCTCTTCCCCGAGCTGGCCCGACCCTGGCAGGCCGCGGGCTTCTGCGTGCGCCTCTCGCGGCTCCTGGACCTCGCCGGCACCCGGCCCGACCTCTTCGAGCAGCCATGACCGCGCCTGTCCTGATCGCCTTCCCCAAGGGCCGCCTCGGCGACGCGCTGGTGCCCCGCCTCGCAGGCACGCCCCTGGCGCTCGACGCTGCCGCGCTGAAGTCCCGGGTACTCCGCATCCCGACCGCGACGCCGGGTGTCCTTGCGCTGCTGCTCAAGGGCAGTGACCTGCCCCGATACGTGGCCGCCGGGGTGGCGAGCCTCGGCATCGTGGGCTCAGACACCCTCGATGAGCTGGACATGGACCTGCTGGAACTGGCGGACCTCGGCTTCGGAGCATGCCGCCTCTGCCTCTGCGCCCCCGCGGAGGTCGCCCTGGAGGACCTGAAGGCCCGTCCCCACCTGCGGCTGGCCACCAAGTTCCCCCGGGCCACGGAAGCCTGGCTGGCCCGGGAAGGACTCACAGCGGAGCTGGTGCCCCTCAGCAGCAGCGTGGAACTCGCGCCCCTGCTGGGCCTGGCGGACGCCATCGTGGACCTCGTCCAGACCGGTGCCACCCTGAAGGCACACGGCCTGGCGGTGACCGCCGTACTGGGCCGCTCCTCCGCCCGCCTCATCGCCGCCCGGGGCGCCGCCCTCAGCGAACCCGGCCGGATCCGCCCCCTGGCGGACATCCTCCTGAAGGCCCTGGGATAGGCCTCCCCCAAAAAAGTACGAACCAGTTCGTTGACAAATCCGAACCGGTTCGTACATTCTGGATCATCCTTCCCGGAGATCCGATGTCCGACGATCCCATTCGTCCCTCCGATGGCGAGCTCGCCATCCTTCGGGTGCTGTGGGACCGGGGCCCTTCGACGGTCCGCGACGTACACGCGGCCCTGTCGGAGGGCCGGGACATCGGATATACCACCGTGCTGAAGCTCATGCAGATCATGGTGGACAAGGGGCTGGCCACCCGTGACGAGTCCGCGCGGAGTCACGTGTACCGGGCCGCCCAGGCGGAGGCGCCGACGCAGGCCTGCCTGCTGCGGGATCTCCTGGACAAGGCCTTCGAGGGCAGCGCCGCCTCCCTGGTGCTGCGGGCCCTGTCCGAAACGCCGGCCGATCCGGCCGAACTGGAGGCGATCCAGGCCACCCTGGACCGCCTCCGCAAGGAGCGCCGATGAACGCGATCCTGCTGGACCCCCTGCTCCACCGGCTGGGGCTCACCCTTCTGCATGCCCTCTGGGAGGATGCCGCCCTCGGACTGGTGGCCTGGACGGGACTCGCCCTGCTCCGGCGGGAGGAGGCCCACATCCGGTACCGCTGGGCCTGCGCCAACCTGGCCGCCATGGTACTCGTCCCGGCTGCGACCTTCCTCCTGCTCGGCCCCGGGTCTGCCTCATCCCTGCCCCTGGCCCGCGCAGCCAGCCTCTGGGGAGATCCGGGCCTCGGGAATGCCCGCCTTGCGATGACCACCCTCAACGCTTGGCTTCCCTGGCTTTCCCTCGCCTGGAGCCTGGGCGTGGCCGTCATGCTCCTCCGCCTCGGCGGAGGCCTGGGGCGGCTGGATCGGCTCTACCTGGCCCCCTCCCGCCCGGCCCCGGAGGCCTGGGAAACCCGGCTCGCCACCCTCGCCCGGCGCATGGGCCTGTCCCGCCCCGTGCGCCTGCGCCTGTCGGACCGGACCCAGTCCCCTCTGGCCCTGGGATGGCTCAGGCCCACCATCCTGCTTCCGGCCTCGGCCCTGCTGGCCCTACCCGTGGAATCCCTGGAGGCCGTGCTGGCCCACGAGCTGGCCCACCTCCGGCGCGGCGACTACCTGGCCAACCTCCTGCAGTCCGCTGCGGAGGCCCTCCTGTTCTTCCACCCCGCCGCCTGGTGGCTGTCCCGCCAGATCCGGGAAACCCGGGAGGACTGCTGCGACGATGCCGCCGCGGCCCTCCTGGGCGACCCCCTCCCCCTGGTCGAGGGCCTCGCCGCCCTGGCCGCCCTACGGCGCCTTCCCCCTGATCCCGAACCGGCCCTCGCGGCCGCCCGAGGAACCCTCATGAACCGGATCAACCGACTTCTCCAGCCCCGGCATGCCCAGCTCCCCCCTCTGCGGGGCCTTGCGATCCTGCTGGCCGCGGCCACGCTGCTCGGGGCCACCGCCCTGGCCGCAGGCCAGGCGCATCCCGCTGCGCCCGCCATCCATGATCTCGATTTCCACCGGATCCGAGTGCGGTACAGGCCCGCGCCGCCCGCCTATCCGGTCGAGGCCAAGGCCAAGCACATCACAGGCACGGTCGTGGTGGAGGTGGTCGTGGACACCCATGGACGCGTGGAATCCGCCAAAGCCCTCTCCGGGCCCGAAGCCCTGAGGTCCACCGCCGTGGCCTACGCGAAGGCCTGGCGCTTCCAGCCCGCTCGCCTGGACGGGAAGCCCGTGGTGGCCCGATTCAAGCTCACCATGCCCTTCCGCCTCCAGTAGTCCTGGCGGCTGTCACGAACGGCCGGACGGGAAGCCTCAGGTCCGGCCGTTGGCCGCGAGGTACTTCCGGATGGCCGACTCGGTATCCGGCGACTTCAGGCCGGCGGAACGGGCGATGGAGAAGGCCTCCTCGATGCTCTTGCCATGGTCCAGCACCAGCCAGGGCACCACGGCGGCGGCCGCCCGATTGCCGTTGCTGCAATGAATGAGGATCCGGGCGTTGCGGGGGAGTTCCTTCAGGAGGGTCCTGAGAAAATCGAAATCCGCCACGCTGGGACGATTGGTCACGGTGTAGCGGAGGTACTGGATGCCCATCGGCTCGAGGCGGGAGGCCTCGG
>DAIDKC010000280.1 GCA_027451045.1 Holophagaceae bacterium
CGAGGCGCAGGCGGGCCCGGAAGAGGAAGCGGCCCGGATCCTCCCGCAGGGACACCCGGAGGCCGTCCGGCAGGGTGAACCGCCGCGGCTGGGGGCCAGCCTGGGCCCGGCAGGCAGCCAGGGCCAGGAGGCTCGCCAGGACGGCCCTCACTGCTTCACCGCCGGGATCTGGGCCAGGAGCAGCTTGAGGGTGCGCTGGCGTTCCTCCCGGGGGAGCATCTGGAGCTGGCGCAGGCCTTCGGCCACCAGCCGCTCCCGCAGCCCGGGATCCTGGATCCGGCGCGCGGCCAGGGCCTGGAGGACCCGGCGGGTCTCCGCATCCTGGGGGTCCTGGGACTGGAGGGCGGGCTCGAGGAGGGCGATGGTCCGGTGGCCGGGGGTGAGCCAGGCCTGGACGGCGGCCTGGACGGCCTCGGGCGTCAACTCCTCGGTGCGGCGGGCCTCGCTGTAGAAGGTCCGCCAGTCGCCGGTCTCGGCCCAGGCCTCGGCGAGGGCCCGCGCCAGGCGCCCCGGCGTGTCCTCGATCTCGAGGCGGTCGCGTTCCGTGCTGGCGAGGGCCCGCTGCCAGGCCCCCGGAGGGATCGCCTCCTCCTGGAACCGGAGGATCTCGGAGTTCACGGCGTCGGCCAGCTCCGCCAGGCTGTGCTCCTGGGCGGTCTGGAGCTCGAGGGTGAGCAGGCCCCCGTGGCGACCGCCCGGCTGGTCCATGTGGACCGCCACCTCCTTGGCCATGCGCTTCTGGTCCACGAGGTCATGGACGAGGACGCCGTCCGGGGCCTCCCCGAGAAGGCGCGCCGCCAGGGCCAGGGCGCCGTGATCCGGCTGGCCCCTGGGCGGGATCCGCCATCCCACGAGCAGCCGGGGCACGCTGCCCAGGGTGGCCCGGATCTGGCGGTCCCCGAGGTCCGAGGGGAGATCCGGGAAGATGGGGGTCTCCGGGGGCGCGGAGGTCGGCAGGGCCCCGAGGGTGCCCGCCAGCGCGGGGTAGGCCGTGTCCATGTCGAGGCCGCCCACCAGCACGATGGCGAGCCGGTCGGGGCTGCAGAGCTGGCGGGCGTAAGCCCGCAGCTCCTGCCAGCGGATGGCCTCCAGGCCCGCGAGGTGGTCGCCCAGGTTCAGGCCGTAGGGGTGGCCCGGGAAGGCGGCGCCCCGGAGCAGGGCCGGCCCGGGATCCCGCCGGGCGGCGAGCTGGTGAAGCAGGAGCGCGCGGGCCTGGAAGAAGCGGCTCAGTTCCAGGCGATCCAGGCGCTGGGTCTCCGTGCGGCACCACAGGGGGAAATCCGCCACGGGCAGTTCCGTGCTGGCCAGGAGCGCATCGGCCTCGGCGGAGGCCGACTGGCGGCCCCCCAGACCGGCGTAGAGGTCGGCCATGGGGGTCGAGGCCTGCAGGGCGGTCACGCGATCCCGGACCTGCTGGAGGTCGGCTTCGAGCGCAGGGATCCGGGCTGGGGCATCGGGCCCGGGATGGAGGCGCGCCAGCCGCAGGGCGTCGGAGCGTGCGTCCTCCTGCTGGAGGAGGGCCTCGAGCTGGGCCGTCGCGGGGCCGGAGGCGGCCACATCCTCCGGCCAGGTCGCTCCGTAGAGGGCCCGGGCCAGGAGCTCCGTGGCGCCCGGCAGAGAGGGCGGCTCCTCGGCCCAGCCTCCCCGGAAGACCAGGGTGGCGTGGAAGGCGGGGAGGCCCGGTCGCGACACCACCAGAAGGCGGATCCCGTTGGGCAGCCGCCGTTCCTGCACCTCCCCCGGCCCCGGGAACTGGGCCCGGAGGGGCAGGAGGCACAGGAACGCGAGAAGCAGGACGGGACGGCGCATGGCCCTTTCAGGGTAGCCGTTTACCTCACGCGGATGCTGCCGTTGGTGGTCTCCAGGCGGATGGGCTGGGTGCGGCCCGGGATCGTCAGGCGGGCACTGTGCTTGGAGATGGAGATGGACTGGGCGCCGGGGACGTGGATGTCGAGGGAACCGTGGGTGTTGTCAGCCTGGACCGCCCCTTCGGCCTTGCCCAGGGCCACCGAGATGCTGCCATTGGTGGTCTCCAGGTGGATGCCCTCGCCCCAGCCGTCGAGGTCCTCGGCCTGGATGGACCCGTTGGTGGTCTCCATGCGGATGCCTCCGGCCACGTCCTCCAGGGTGATGCGCCCATTGGTGGTGCCCCCGTGGATGCGGGCGTCGAGATGGGAGGCGCTGATGGCGCCGTTGGTGGTGTCCGCCTGGACCTCACCCTTCACGTCCTGCACCGTGATCCCGCCATTGGTGGTCTCGCACCGGGCATAGCCCGAGAGGTGCTGGACGGAGATGGCGCCGTTGGTCGTCCGGAAATAGGCCAGCAGCTTGCGGGGCACCTGGAGGGTGAGGTCGCACCGGGGACTGACGTAGATGCCGAAGAACCAGGAAGGCTGCTGGAAGCGGGCCTGGATCTCGAGGTCCTGCCCCTTGCGCTGGATGTCCAGCTGCACCCTGCGGCGGCTGCTGTCTCGGATCACGGCCGTGAGCTGGACCTGCTCCCGATCCCATCCGGTGACCTGGATCTCGCCGTTGCGGTTCACCACCCAGAGCTTGGAGCCGTAGGCGAGGGGCTCGGTGCGGGTTTCAACCCGGGCACCCGAGGGGATGTCCACCCCGAAGGCAGGTGCGGGCGGCGCCGGCGGCGCAGGAGGAGGCGGAGGCGGCGTCGGGGGCGCCTGGGCCAGCAGGGCACTGCCGGCCAGGAGGACCAGGAGGCGTGGAAACAGGCGAGGGCGGGCGTTCATGGCCTCTCCGGTGGGAAGAAAGAACCAGGACCGGCCTGGGATGCCAAGTACACGCTCAGGCGGGGAAGGCGTTTAGTTATACCCTGGGTGGAATCTGGAGCGCGCCATGCCCGTCTACATCCTCTCCGCGACCCGCACCGCCATCGGTTCCTTCGGGGGGGGGCTCAAGCCCCTCAACGCCGTCCAGATGGGCACCCTGGCCCTCGGCGAGGCCCTGGCCCGGGCGGGCGTGGCCCCGGAGGAGATCGGCGACGTGGGCATGGGCAACGTCCTCCAGGCCGGCAGCGGCCAGAACGTGGCCCGCCTGGCGGCCCTCAGGGCAGGTCTGCCCCACGCCGTGCCCGCCCATACCGCCAATCAGGTGTGCGGCTCGGGCCTGAAGGCGGTGGCCCTGGGCGCCCAGTCCATCGAGATGGGCGACGCCGATCTGGTCCTTGCCGGGGGCACCGAGAGCATGTCCAACGCCCCGTACCTGCTGCCCAGCGCCCGCTGGGGCGCCCGCATGGGCCATGCCCAGCTGCTGGACTGCATGATCCAGGACGGCCTCTGGTGCGGCCACGGCGACACCCACATGGGCATCACCGCCGAGAACGTGGCCGCCAGGCACGGCATCACCCGGGAGGCCCAGGACGCCTTCGCCCTGGCCAGTCAGCAGAAGGCCGCTGCCGCCCAGGCCGCGGGCGCCTTCGACCGCGAGGTGTTCACCGTGACCCTCGCCGGCAAGAAGGGTGATGTCGCCTTCAACCGGGACGAGTACCTCAAGACGGACGCCAGCGCCGAAGGCCTGGCCAAGCTCAGGCCCGCCTTCAAGAAGGATGGCACGGTGACCGCCGGCAACGCCAGCGGCATCAACGACGGCGCTGCGGCCCTGGTGCTGGCTTCCGAAGGCGCCGCCAAGGCGCACAAGCCCATCGCCCGCATCCTGGGCTTCGCGCAGGCGGGCGTGGATCCCGCGCTCATGGGCCTGGGCCCGGTGCCGGCCATCCAGAAGCTGCTCAAGAAGACCGGCGTGAAGCTGGCGGACATTGACCTGTTCGAGCTGAACGAGGCCTTTGCCGCCCAGAGCCTGGGCGTGCTGGCCGAACTGCCCGAGGTGGACCCTGCCCAGGTGAACCTGCGGGGCGGGGCCATTGCCCTGGGCCACCCCATCGGCGCCAGCGGCACCCGCATCCTCGTCACCCTGCTGCACCTCCTCCAGGACCAGCAGAAGCGGCTCGGCCTCGCCGCCCTCTGTGTCGGCGGCGGCCAAGGCGTGGCCATGCTGGTGGAGCGGCTCTGATACGCTGAAACCGTGATCACCCTCACCCACGTCGGCAAGCAGTACGACCGCATCCACACCGCCCTGGCAGACGTGAGCTTCGCCATCGAGTCCGGCGAGTTCGTCTTCCTCACGGGGCCCAGCGGCGCGGGCAAGTCCACGCTCCTCAAGCTGCTCTTCCGGGAGCAGGTGCCCAGCAGCGGGGACATCCAGGTGGCGGGGTACCGGCTGGCCTCCATGCCTGAATCGGAGATCCCCCACCTCCGCCGCAAGCTGGGGGTGGTGTTCCAGGACTTCAAGCTCATCCGGAGCCGCACGGTCTTCGAGAACGTCTCCTTCGTCCTCAAGGTGCTGGGCGTGAGCGCCGCCGAGCAGAAGCAGCGCACCTTCCGCGCCCTGAAGATGGTGGGGCTCCAGCACAAGCTCAGCAGCTTCCCCCTCCAGCTCTCCGGCGGTGAGCAGCAGCGTGTGGCCATCGCCCGCGCCCTCGTGAACGACCCCCTGGTGCTGCTGGCGGACGAACCCACGGGCAACCTCGACCCCGACCTGGCCCAGGAGATCATGGCCCTCTTCGAGCGCATCAACGGCCAGGGCACCACCGTGCTGGTGGCCACCCACGACCGCAGCCTCATCCAGCGCATGCGCAAGCGCGTCATCGGCCTCGACCACGGCCGCATCGCCTTCGACCAGCCCGCGCCCACGAGCCTCGTGACGGTGTAGGACGGATGCCCCAGCCCCTCACCGATGCCCGTTTCGTCACCTCCGCCTCCGACGTGCGGACGCTGGGGGTCTGCCATGCGGAGGTGGCCTTCGTGGGGCGCAGCAACGTGGGCAAGTCCTCGCTGCTGAACGCCCTGGCCAACCAGAAGCAGCTGGCGCGGGTGTCCAAGACGCCGGGGCGCACGCGGCTCATCAACGTGTTCCTCACGGGCCCCGACCGCTGGATCGTGGACCTGCCCGGCTACGGCTTCGCCACGGGGCCGGCCGCGGAGCGGGCGGGCTGGCAGGCCATGATCGAGGGCTACCTCACGGGCCGCGCCACGCTGCGCATGGTGTTCGTGCTGGTGGACGCGGAGGTGGGCCCCACGAAGCTGGATCATCAGATGGTGGATTGGCTCCGCGCCATGGGGCTGCCCCACCGCATCGTGGCCACCAAGGCCGACCAGGTGAAGCCCAGCCGGGCCCTCAAGCAGCGCAAGGACGTGGCCGCGGA
>DAIDKC010000281.1 GCA_027451045.1 Holophagaceae bacterium
CGCCAGCACCAGGATCAGCGGGCCGGCCAGGCGGCCCGCGAGCGTGCCCCGCGCCAGCAGCATCGGTGCCAGGGACAGGCTCCCGCTGGCCTTGGCGAGGGCCGCGAAGCCCAGGAACAGCGCGGGCTCCGCCAGGGCCGAGAAGGCCGCCTCCCGGGCGGCGCCCAGGCCCTCGAAGGCCGAGCCCGTGTCCAGGGCCGAGAGGATCGTGAGGAAGCGGGCCAGCCCGAAGAGGTAGGCGAAGAGGATCAGGTCGCCCTGGAAGGAGACCGGCGCCGGGGTCTGGCCGAAGGGCACCAGGAGCGAGGCGACCCAGCCCGCGGCCACGGCCCCCACCGGTCCGGCCAGGAACAGCCAGGTGGTGGTGCGGCTGAACACCGCCTCCTTGCGCGCCAGGCGGGCCAGGTCGTAGTAGAGCTGGAGCACCGGGGGCCCCTGGCGGCCGGCCATGACCGCCTTGGTCCGGGCGATGAGGCCGGGGATCAGGGGCGGCAGCAGCACCACCACCAGGAGGTGCAGGGCGACGTGGGCGGGGAAGGCGAGGGAAGCGGGCATCTCAGACCACCATCCAGACCAGGAGGAGCATCAGGGCGAGCAGAACGTAGAGCAGGTAGGCCGGGAGCTGGCCCCCCTGCACCACCCGCAGGCGGGACAGCCCCCGGCCCGCCAGGCGCCAGGTGGGCGCGGCGGCGCGGTCCAGCACCGGGTCATCCACATGGCTGCCGTAGCGCACCGGGCTCGGGAAGAGGGCCCGGATGCGGACGCGGCGTTCCCGGGGCAGCAGGGCCCAGCGGAACCCCGCCACGGGGCCCGCGGCGAAGGAGGAGGCGGTGTACTGCATGCGGGCCGTGGGAGCCGCGTAGCCGCAGTCCCAGGTGCATGTCTCGGGCCGGCGCCAGGGGCGGAGCCAGAGCGCCAGCGGCAAGGCTGCCGCCAGGAGGCCCAGCCCCATCAGGCTCAGGGCCGGGAATCGGGCCAGCCCCGCCAGGGGGGCGGCGTCCACCCCCAGGGCCGCCACGGTGCGGGCGAGGGCGGGCGCCACCAGCACAGGAGCCAGGCCCAGGACGGCGCAAGCCAGGGCCAGCAGGCCCATGGGAAGCCCCATGGCCGCCGGCGCTTCGTGGGCCTCCCCGGCTTCCGGCGTCCGGGGCTCACCCAGGAAGACGGTGCCGTAGGCCTTGGCGAAGCAGGCCAGCGCCAGGGCGCCGACGAGGGCCAGGGCCGCCAAAAGGGCCACGGACCAGGGCCAGCGCGTGAGGCCGAGGGCCCGGAAGGCGCCCAGGTAGAGCAGCCACTCGCTGACGAAGCCGTTGAGGGGCGGCAGTCCGCAGATGGCCCAGGCCCCCGCCAGGAAGGCCGCGGAGGTCCAGGGCATGCGCCGGGCCAGGCCTCCCAGGTGTTCGAGCATCCGCGTGCCCGTCCCGTGGACCGCCGACCCCGCGGCCAGGAAGAGCAGTCCCTTGAAGAGGGCGTGGTTCAGCACATGGAGCAGGGCTGCGCCGAAACCCAGGATCGCCAGGGCGGGATGGCCGAGGCTGCGGCCCAGGAGACCCAGCCCCAGCCCCATGAGGATGATCCCGACGTTCTCGATGGAGTGGTACGCCAGCAGGCGCTTGAGGTCGTGCTGGCCCAGGGCGAAGGCCACCCCGAGGATGCCCGAGAGGACCCCCAGGCCCATGAGCAGCCCTCCCCACCACAGGGGTGGATCGGGCACCCAGGCCAGCACGCGCACCAGCCCCAGGATGCCCATCTTGATCATCACGCCCGACATGACCGCCGAGACGTGGCTCGGAGCCGCGGCGTGGGCCGGCGGCAGCCAGAAGTGGAGGGGCATGAGGCCCGCCTTCACGCCGAAGGCCAGGAGGCAGAGGAGGAAGAAGATCGTGCCCCGGGCGCCGGCCGCAAACCCCGGCGGCAGGGCCCCGAAGCGGCCCCCGGGCAGCAGGGCGAAGGCGGCGAAGAGGGCCAGGGTGCCCAGGTGGGTGAGGGCCAGGAAGATCCAGCCGGCCCGCCGCGCCTCGGGATCCCGGTCCTCGGCCATGACCAGCAGGAAGGCCGCTGCCGCCATGCCCTCCCAGGCCAGCAGGAAGACGGCCGGCTGGCCGGCCGTGACCAGGAGGGCCATGGTGGCCGCCAGGGCACCGAAGGCCAGCCGGAGGCCGCGCACGCCGGGCCGACCGTCGGGCCAGGTTCCCAGGGCGTAGACGGCCCCGCAGGCGGAGAGGAGCAGGACCGGCAGGAGGAACCAGGCGGCGATGGGATCCAGGAGCAGGAGTCCCCGGGGGCCCAGGGGCGGTCCCGGGAGGCTGAGTCCCCGTGCCGGGGCCCCCGCCAGCACGCCGATCGCGGCCGCGAGGCCCAGGCAGGCGCCCAGCACCAGCAGCCCCGCACCGATCCTCCCGCCCCGGCGCAGGAAGAGGCCCGGCACGCCGGACAGGGCCAGCAGGACCAGGGCCGCCAGGAGGAGGCTCATCCCAGCAGCCTCGCCCGCAGCAGGGGCCAGAGGAACACCGCCAGCAGGGCGAGCAGGACGTAGAGGACGTAGATGGAGAGGTAGCCGGGCTGGAGACGGCGCAGCCGCTGGGCCCGGGCCCCCAGGCGGGCGAACCCGGGGGCGACCAGGCCCTCTCCCACGGCGTCCTGCACCTCCGTGCGCAGGGCGTGGGGCAGGGGAAAGAGGGCCTTCAGGCGCCGCATGCGCACCGTCCGGCCCGGCAGGAGCGAGGCCCAGAGGTCCGCGAAGGAACTGCCCGTGTACTGCATGCGGGCCGTGGGAGCCGCGTAGCCGCAGTCCCAGGTGGGCGGGCGCTCGGCGGACGCACGCCGCCGGGCCCAGGCCCAGGCGAGTCCGCCCAGGAGCAGGAGGAGGGCCTCGAGGCTGGCCAGGACGGCCATGTCGTGGCC
>DAIDKC010000282.1 GCA_027451045.1 Holophagaceae bacterium
CTGGACCTCAAGCTCCGGCAGGCCGAGCATCTGCTCACCCTCCAGCGGCCCGAGGAGGCGGCCTTCACCTTCCAGCAGGCCCTGGACCTCGACCCCGGGAACCCCCGCGCCCGGCAGGGCCTGGAGCGCTGCCGCCGGATCGCCGCGCCCCCGCCTCCCCTGGCGGACCCCTTCCAGGGGCGCATCCCCATGGAGGAGGTCGAGGCGCCCGATCCGGGTCCCCGGACCACCCCCCCCGCCTCGGTGGTGAAGGCCGCGCCGCCGCGGTCGGGCCTCGCGCTGCCCCAGCGCCTCGCCGGACCCCTGGCCCACCTGCCCTGGCTCCGGGATCCCCAGACCCTGGGGCTGTCCCTGGCCGGCCTCCTGGTGGCCGGGATCGGCCTGGGGGCGCTCCACAGCTACCGGAGGGACCAGGCCCTCAAGGCCGCCGTCAAGGCGGCCCGCGCCGCCGCCCTCGCCCCCATCCTGCGGGAGGCCCGGGCCGTGGACCTCACCGAGTCGCGCGACAGCATCTTCCAGGAGGCCAAGGCCGCCCTGAAGTCGGACCCCCTCCGCGCCTACCTCCGGGCCAGCACCCTGGTCCAGCGCAATCCCGGGGATGCCGCCGCCGCCGAGCTGCTCCAGCGGGCCAGGGCCGCGCTTCCGGGCGGGGCGGTGGGCGCCACCCTGGATGAGTACCAGCAGCACCTGCAGGCCGGGGATCTGGATGCCGCCGCCACCGTCATGGATGCCCTCCTCAGGGCCGATCCCGACAATCCCGACCTCCGGCGCAAGGCCGCCCGCCTCGAGCTCGACCTCTGCGCCACCCATGCGGCCCAGGGCCGGTGGGACGCCGCGACCCTGGACCTCGAACGCGGCCGGGCCCTCTTCCCGGACGACGCGAGCTGGCAGGCCCGCCTGGCCCTGCTCGACCAGGTCCGGTCCATGCCCAAGGCGCAGCGCACTGGCTGGATCGGGCTGCTGGGCTAGGCCCGCCCGGACGGAAGCACTTCGCGCTATTCTTGAATGAAGGGAGTGAAGTGCATATGGCTTTCCGATTCCGTCCAACGATCCTGCTGCTTCTCAGTGCCCCGCTCTTCGCCGATGGCGCCAGCATGTTGAAAGAAGCAGTCTCCTTCTACTACGCCCACGGGGCACAGGCCCTCATCAAGGAAGCCAACTCGGGGAAATTCCATGACTCGCCCGCAGGCTACCTCCTCGTCCTCGACCGCACGGGGAAGGTGCTGATCCACGGACAATCGAGCCAGTACATCGGGGTCAACCTGAGCAACTTCAAGGACGCCCTCGGCCATGCCTTCGTCAAGGAGGCCCTGGATAATCGCAGCAAGGGTCAAGGACGCGTGAACTTCGTCATGAACCAGGGTGGGACCCAGGTGAAGAAGGTCATGCTCTGGGAGTACCAGGGCGGCGTGATGTTCGCCTGGATCTCGGACGACCACTGAACCCTCACCCCCAGGCAGAGAGGCTGTCTTAGTTGGCCACCCACACCTCGGGCGGCACGGGATGGCTGAGGAAGTGGGTCATGGCCTCGTTCCGCCCGTAGGCGCCCGCCTGCCCGAAGGCCAGCAGGTCGCCCGGGGCCAGGGCCGGCAGCCGCACCTCGCCCAGACGGTCGAGGCCCGTGCAGAGGGGACCCGCCAGGGTGTGGAGCACCTCGCCCTCGCCCTTCCCCACGGCCTGCACCGGGAAGGCCTGGCCCGTCAGCAGCGGGCGGATCAGGTGGTTGATGCCGCCCTCCAGGATGGCGAAGCGCGTGCCGCGGCTCTCCTTGATCCGCACCACCCGCGCCAGGTAGACACCGCAAGGGCCCGCCAGGAAGCGGCCGGGTTCCAGGATCAGCTCGCCCGTGAACCAGGGATGGTCCGCCACCAGATCGGACAGTCCCTGTCCGAACCGAACAAGATCCAAAGAGGTCTCCCCCGGCGCATAAGGAATGCCCAGGCCGCCGCCGAGGTCGATCTGCTCCAGGATGAGGGCGTGGGCCTCATGGAGGCGCTTCGCCAAGGCCAGCACGGCGCCATGGATGGCGAGCAGGGTGGCGGCCTCCCGCTGGTTGCTGGCCGCGAAGACATGCAGGCCCCGGATGCGGACGTGGCGCAGCGCGGCGGCCCGGGCCAGGAGCGCGGGCACCTCCTCCTCGTCCACGCCGAAGGCCGAGGGTCCCGTGCCGCCGATGATGCGGTTCCCCTCGTCGAGGTCGAAGGCCGGATGCACCCGCAGGTTCACGGCGACCGGCTCGGTGGCCAGGGCGTCCAGCCGCGCCAGATCCTCCCAGCCCTCCGCCTGCACGCGGACGCCCAGGGCCAGGGCCTTCGCCAGTTCCGCCTCGCGCTTGCCCGGGCCCGCGAAGAAGGTTCGCCCCGGCGGCAGCTCCAGCGCCCCCACCCGGTCCAGCTCCCCGATGGACGCGCAGTCGAAGCTGGCGCCCAGGTTCGCGAAGGTGCGCAGCAGGTCGGGGTGGGGGTTGGCCTTCACCGCGTATGCCAGCCGCACCCGCGCCGGCAGGGCGGCCCGCAGGGCCCGGAAGCCCGACAGGGCCACCGTGGCCGAGTAGGCGAAGCAGGGCGTCCCGTGGGCCTCCGCGAGGTCCCGGCAGGTGGCGTCGTCGAAGGCGAAGAGCGGGGTCATGAACGGCCTTTCAGTGCTTCCAGTAGGGCGCCAGCCGCCGCACGCCCTCCTCGAGCTGCTCGGGGGTGGCGGCGAAGCTGAGGCGGGCGTGGGTGCGGCCGCCCTCGCCGAAGGCCAGGCCGGGGATGAGCACGACCTTGGCCTCGTCGCGGAGCTTCAGGGCGAAGGCCACGGGATCGGCCACGGCGGACGCCGGCAGGGGCATGAAGTGGTAGAAGGTGCCATCGGGAGGCTGGACCTCGTGGCCCAGGTGGGACTTGAGCGCCGCCGCCAGGGCCTGCCAGCGCTCGCCCACCGCGGCCCGGGCCTCGGCCAGAACCGCGTCGGAATGCTCGATCAGCGCGAGGGCCGCCCACTGGGCGGGCGTGGCCGTGCCCGTGACGGCGTAGCCATGCACGGTGCGGGCGGGCACCAGCCACGCCGGGTCGCCCACGGCCCAGCCCACCCGCAGGCCCGGCGCGCCCCAGCCCTTGCTCACGGAGCTGGTGACGATGCCGCGGTCGGTGACATCCCGCAGGCTGGGGCAGCGGGTGCCGAAGTGCAGGTCGCGGTAGACCTCATCGGAGATGAGCAGCACGTCCCGGGCGATGCAGGCGTCTGCCACGGCCTTCAGGGCGGCCCGGTCGCCGCCGCCGCCGGTGGGGTTGGAGGGCAGGTTCAGCACCACGGCGGAGACATCCTCCGTGGCTGCCAGCACCTTCAGCAGGGCCGCGGCATCCAGGCGGAAGCGGTCGGCAGAGAGGGGGTAGGGCACGGGTTCGGCCTCGGCCATGCGGGACAGGGCCGGGTAGGCCACGAAGCCCGGATCGGGCACCAGCACCTTGGAGCTGGGCCGGACCCAGGCCTGGAAGAGGGCGAAGAGCGCCCCCTGGGAGCCCGTGGTGATGAGCACCTCGTCCATGTGGGCGCCGTGGAAGGCGGCGAGGGCCTTGCGCAGGTCCGGCAGGCCCGCATGGGGCACGTAGGGGCAGGGCCCGGGATTCCTCAGGAGGGCCCTGCGCGCCACCTCCGGCAGATCCCAGGTGGGCTCGCCCAGGCCCAGGGCGATGGCCCCGGCGGGCGTACCGTCCGTGATGGCCCGGATGGGCGATGGCTTCAGGTGCGAGAGGCGGGAGGCAGGCTTCACGTCAATCCCCAAAAGCAAAAGGATCACCGCCAAGACGCCAAGGCGCCAAGCAAGAAAGGAAGCCTTGCCTGTTCTTGATGTCCTGGCGACAGGGTGGTTTGCAGTTCGTCGTTCACACCCTACCTCAGGGCCTGCTCCAGGGCGGTGGCGGCGTCGGTGCGGTCGTCCCGGTACTTCACGATGCAGGGGGCGGAGATCTGCAGC
>DAIDKC010000283.1 GCA_027451045.1 Holophagaceae bacterium
AGGAAGCGCCCCTCCGGATCCAGCTGGTAGACGATGGCCTGGACGTGCTTCAGGACGGTCCAGAGGCGGCGTTCGCTGGCCCGGAGGGCGGCCTGGGTCTCCTTCAGCTGGGTGATGTCCCGGGTGTAGGAGAGCAGGAGCGACTCGCCCTCCACATCCATGGCGATCCCGGACTGGAGGCCTGCCAGGATCCGTCCGTCCCGGGTCCGGAACGAGGCTTCCAGATCGGAGTATTGCCCCTGGGTGCGCACCATCTCCTGCATGCGCTGGCGGTCCTCGAGCGCCGCCCAGATGCCCAGATCCAGCGTGGTGCGTCCCAGGGCCTCCTCGGGGGTCCATCCGGAGATCCGGGTGAAGCCTTCGTTCACCTCCAGGATGGCGCCATCGGAAAGACGGGTGAGGATGATGGCGTCGGGACTGGCATGGAAGGCCCGCTGGAACTTGGCCTCGCTCCGGCGCAGGGCCTCTTCCGCGGCCCTGCGTTCGGTGATGTCGCGCACGGTGGAGAAGAGGACTTCCCGGCCCTCGAAGGTGAAGAGGCTCCGGGCGATCTCCACGGGACGGATGGAACCGTCCTTCCGCTTCTGGACGGCTTCGAGCCGCGGGGATTCGCCCCGGCGGACATCGGCCCAGTGGGCGGCCCAGGATGCGGGGGTGAGGGTCGGATTCAGGTCCAGCATCCCGAGGCCGAGGAGTTCCTCGCGGGTGTAACCCAGGTGCTCGCATGCGGAACGGTTGACGAAGATGAATCGGCCACTCTCGATCATCCCGAACACGTCGTCCCGGGTCTGGTCCAGCACGAGCTTGGTCAGCCAGGCCTCGGTCTCCGCACGCAGCCGCTCGATGGCCATGGCCATCTGGTCCGAGACGAAGGCCAGCAGGTCCTTTTCCGCCTCGCCGTAGGGATAGCCGCCGGCGTAGCTCTGCACCACCACCGCGCCGAAGGGGCCCTGGGCGGAGAGGAGGGGGACGCCCAGCCAGGCCAGGGACTCGGGGCCCATCCCCGTCACCTCCCCGCGGGAGGTGAGCTCCTTCAGGCGCGCCTCGTCCACCAGCTGGGGCTGGCCCGTGCGCAGGACGAGTTCGGTGAGGCCCTTCCCGAACGGCCGGTCCGGCTGGGAGGGCTCCATCTGGTCCACCCAGTAGGGGAAGCTGACAGTGCCCATGGCCGCATCATGGAGGGCGATGTAGAAATTGTCCGCAGGCATCAGCTCCCGGATGATGCCGTGGAGGGATGCATAGAGCTGCCGGAGATCGCGGGCCACCAGGGCCGCCCGGGCGATGCGGAAGGCGGCCTCCCGCACGGGCTCTGGACCGCGCGATTCGCGAGCCATCGGATCGTCCTCCATGGGCCCTCCATCGGCATCGCGGGGCTGGAACCCAAATCCGGATCAGGCCCAGCGGAAGCGCCGTACGGCGACGAGGAAGGTCACGACCGCCCAGGCGCCCACCACCGCCAGGGCGAGGCCGTGGCCAGCCAGGGAGGCGCCGTCGTTGAAGACCGCACGGAGGGTGGTGAGGAAGGGCGCCAGCGGGAGGATCCACACCGCGTGCTGGAGCCAGTGCGGGGCTGAATCCAGGGTGAAGTAGACGCCGCTCAGGAGCATGAGCGGGAAGAAGAACACGTTGGCGATGGCCGCGTAGCTCTCGGCCGTATCGGCGAGACTGCTGAGGGCGAACCCGAAGGACATGAAGCACGCGGTGCCGAGGACCATCACCAGCGTCAGGTCGAGGTACGAGCCCTGGTTGCGGATGCCGAACACGGCCCATCCCACGGCGACGAGCACGACGGCCTGGGCCAGGCAGATCGCCAGGCGCTGGAGCACCTGCCCCATGAGGAACACCCATTTCGGCAGAGGCGTCACCGCCAGGCGTCTGAACTTCCCCTTCTCGCGGTAGGAGACGTTCACCATGCCCACGCTGAAGAGGCCGATGCTCAGGAGGTTCAGGCCGAGCAGCCCCGGGAGGAGGAACGCGGCGTAGTTCGAGGCCTTGCGGCCTCCAGGGCTCTCCACGCTCACGGGGATGCGCCCGGGTTCGGGCGCACCGGCGAGCCGCGCCTGGGCCATCATCCAGGCCTGGTTCACCAGTCCCGCGGTCGGGCCGCCCTGGGCCAGGAGGTAGCTGTTCAGGCGCATCCGGTAGCCGCTCCCGGCCGGGAGGACTTCGAGGGCGGTCTCGCCCCGGCCCCAACGGGCCTCGGCCTCCGCAGGGGCGAGCCGGATCACCTTGAGCTGGAGGTCGCCCATGGCCTTGCACAGCGCCGCATCCTTCGGGCTCGAGATAGCCGGTTCAACGTACACCACGCTGAGCTTCGGGCCACCCCCGCCCCTGAAGATGAATCCGAAGCCCAGCAGCATCACCACGGGGAAGGCGAAGGTCCAGAACATCGCCCCCTTGTCCCGGGTGTAGAGCTTCCACTCCATTGCGAACTGGCGCCAGACCATCTTGACCATGGGGGGCTCCAACGGGGCGAGGTAAGAGGATGGGAGGCCGTCAGTCCCGGAGGGACCGGCCGGTCTGGTGCAGGAAGACGTCTTCCAGGGTCGCGCGGCGGACGTGGACCTGCTGGTAGGGCACCGCGGCGATCTCCGCCGTCTCCAGGAGGCGGGGCAGCAGCGCCTTCGGATCCCGGGTGGGGATCTCCCAGCGCTCGCCCCGGCGCTCCACCGGCTCGCCCAGGCGCGCCGAGAATGCAGCCGGATCCGGCGCGGATCCCTCGAAGGTGAGCTCGACCACGCTCGGGATCGCCAGCTGCGCGATGAGGGAAGCGGGGGTCCCCGAGGCGATCACCTGGCCGTGATCCATGATGGCCAGCCGGTCGCAGAGCGCCTCGGCCTCCTCCATGTAGTGGGTCGTGATGAGCACCGTCCGCCCCTCGGCCTTCATCCGGCGCACGATGTCCCAGAGGCTGCGCCGGGCCTGGGGGTCGAGACCCGTGGTGGGCTCGTCCAGGAACACCATGTCCGGGTCGTTCACCAGGGCCAGGGCCAATGCCAGCCGCTGCTGCTGCCCGCCGCTGAGGGTGATGTGGTAGGCGTCCGCCTTGTCCTGGAGCTGGACCAGGGCGAGCAGCTCATCGGTGGGGCGGGCCTTCGGGTAGTAGCTGCCGTAGAGGTCCAGGGCCTCCCGCACCCGGATCTTGTTGAAGAGGCTGGTGCTCTGGAGCTGCACGCCGATGCGGGAGCGGATGGCCTGCCCATCCCGGGCCCAAGTGCAGCCCAGGATCTCGATCTCCCCGGCGTCCGGCGCCGTCAGGCCCTCGATCATCTCGAGGGTCGTGGTCTTACCCGCGCCGTTGGGCCCCAGCAGGCCGAACACCTCGCCCCGCGCCACCTCCAGGTCCACGCCGGCCACAGCGACGACCTTGGGGAAGGCCTTGCGCAGGCCGCGGATGCGAAGGGCGGGTCCGGACATGGGCACCTCGGTGCCTCCCATGATGCCCTGTCAGGGACGCTTGTGGCGACAGCCAACCGAGGGCTGTCAGGCCAGATGGATGAAGGGAATGAGGCCAAACCAGAACAGGTAGGCCAGGGCAAGGGCCATGAGGCCATCCATCCGGGATGCCGGGGTATCCCGGCGGAGGAGGTTCCGGATGGCGCCTGCCAGCAGGAGGCCGTGGCCCGCCGCCAGGAGGGTGACCCATCCTGCGTGGCCGTAAAGTCCCAGCCCCTGGCAGAAGAGGCCGGCAGCAGCGGCCCCTACAGTGAAGCCCAGGGCGGCCTGGGCTGCCCGGCGGGAACCAAGGAGTACAGGGAGGGTACGCTTGGCGACCGCCCGATCCGCTTCCAGGTCCGGGATCCCGGAGAGGGTGATGGCTGCCAGGGTCGCCAGGAAGATCGGCAGGCCGAGAAGCCAGGCCGTGGCATGCCGCCATGAGCCCGACTGGATCGCGGCGCCGCAGAGGATGGCCGCGAAGCTGTGGGTGAAGCCCACGTCCAGCTCGCCCAGGCCCCGGTAGACCAGCTTCAGGGGAGGCACCGTGTAGCCCACAGCCACGGTGCAGATGGCGGCCACGACCAGCGCCTGGTGTCGCGTTCCGGCGGGGAGCACCCAGGCCAGCATGGCGAGGGACGCCACCAGGCCTGCAGCGGCCAGGCCGAGGGCCCGGCGCACGGCAGGCGCGGGAAGGGCGCCTTCGACGAGCACCCGGGAACCGCCGTTGAAGGGGCCGGCCTGCCGGTTCAAGCGATCCGTGCCCTGGTCGTACCACTCGTTGCCCAGGACGGTCAGGACTTCGGCCAGGAAGATGCACAGGTATCCGGTCCAGTAGACGGGGCGCGAGAAAGCTGCCCCATCCCGGGCCGCAAGGAGGGCGCCTACCGTGTAGGCCACCCAGGTCATCGGGTAGAACTGAAGCCGCAGGATCCGGAGCCAGGCAGCTGCCCGGGCCCGTCTGCGGGCGGCGGCGAGGCGGCGCGGCAGCCGAAGGGCCTCGGCGCGCACCGAAGCCAGCCAACGCTGGCGACGCTCGGGAGGGGCGGTTCGGACGGGCCCCAGCGAGGTGATGAAGGTGGGCTGGATGCCGCAGAATCCCAGGGTGGCGCGCCGCATGGCCTGGTGGCCCGGCTGGCGTGTGATCCAGCGGTACACCCAGGGCGGGGTGTCCATCGTGACCACGAGGTGGGCCGTGCGGCCCGCAAGGCGCTTCTCCCAGGCAGTGGGATGCCCCCCGGCGAACCGGAAGGCGAAGCCCGGCGTCAGGGTGCGATCCAGGAAACCCTTGAGCAGCGCCGGCATCGTGCCCCACCAGGCCGGGTAGACGAAGACGAGGTGATCGGCCCACCGGATGAGACCTTGGGCCCGCTGGAGGTCCGGCTCCAGGGGCTGGTCCTCGGGACCAGGCAGGTGCACCGAGGGGTCGAAGGCCATCGTGGCAAGGTCCATCCGCTCGACCGTGAGACCCGCGGTGCGGGCCCCCTCCGCATAGGCCTCTGCCAGGGCCCCGCAGAAACTGTCAGGCCGGGGATGGCCCAGGATCACCAGCACCTTCATGGGTTCAGCGTCCGCCACGGCACGAACCTCCCGGACCCGCTGGGGTGGGGTCCATCCTACGCCCTCGCGTCGAAGTCAGATCCGCCAGATCCGCCAGTCGGGCCGGGCGGCGGCGATCCGGCCGGCCGCGGCGTCCCGGGCTTCTGGACCGACATAGCGGGCCGCCCAGCAGCTGCCGGAGCCGCAGAGCAGGGGATCCCCCCCGCTGTCGCGCAAGGCCTCGCGCACCTCCGCCAGCGGTGGGCAGACCCACAGCGCCGCGCCGGTCAGGTCGTTGCGCCAGGGGGGTGCGGCGCCGACGGGCTGCGAAGCCAGGGCTTCCGGGAAGGGGTAGCCGATCTCCTGGAGAGCGCGGTAGACGCTTGGCGTGGAGACGTGGAGTCCCGGATGGACGAGCAGGAGGGGCTCCAGCGGCACGGGCCGCAGGGGGAACACCCGCTCGCCCCGGCCCAGGCCCAGCACCGTCCCCCCCAGGAGGAACAGGGGGACGTCGCTGCCCAGGCGTGCCGCCAGGGGCAGGAGGCTGACGTCGTCCAGGCCGAGTCCGAAGAGTCGGTTGCCCAGGCGCAGGGCGGCTGCGGCATCGCTGCTGCCTCCGCCGAGCCCTGCGCCGTGGGGGATGCGCTTCTCCAGGCGCAGGACGGCGGGCAGGGGGCGATGTGCCGTGTCCTCCAGCAGGCGCCAGGCGCGGAGGACGAGGTTGGTGCCGTCCTCGGGCAGCCCCTCGCCCATGGGACCGGTGATTGCCATGGAAAGCGCGTCCGCCGGTTCCGCCGACAGGGTGTCCGTCAGGTCCGGCACGCCGTCCAGTACCGTCGTCACCAGCTCCAGTTCGTGGAAGCCGTCCGCCCGCCGTCCCAGGACGGCGAGGAAGCGGTTCAGCTTGGCGGGAGCCTGGATCGTGAGGGCCATGGCTCTACGGTAGCCTGGGAGGCATGACGCTGCTCGGCCGCATGCTCTGGAAAGGCCTCACCCTCAAGGCGCGCCCGCCCCTGGCGCCGCTGGAGACCTCGCGCCTGCACTTCCGCGTCTGGCCCACGGATCTCGACATCAACCTGCACATGAACAATGGCCGGTACCTGGGCGTGATGGACCTCGGCCGCCTGGACCTCGCCTTCCGCTCCGGGCTGGGCCGGGCCATGACGCAGCGCCGATGGAAGCCCCTGGTGGGCGGCCTGACCATGCGCTACCGACGGAGCCTGGAGCTGTTCGCGCGGTACGAGCTCCATACCCGCATGCTCGGCTGGGACGCCAAGTGGTGCTACCTGGAGCAGCGGTTCATCCGGGAGGATGAGCTGATCGCGGAAGGCGTGGTGCGCCTGCTCTTTCGTGGGCAGGCGGGCAACATCGCCTCGGAGGACCTGCTGCGCGGGATCGGCCATGACGGGCCCTCTCCGGAGCTCCCCGAGGCTGTCCGCCGCTGGGCCGAGGGCTGTGGAGGCAACGGGCGCTGAGGCGAGGCCCGGAAAAACGGATTTTGGGTCTTGGCATGGGTTCATTTCTGTATATATTCGATATATACAGTAAGCCCGAAGGAACCCCGTGAAGATCCTCCTGTCCAATGCCTCGCCGCACCCGATCTACGAGCAGATCGTCAGCCAGGTGCGTTCCCAGATCCTGAGCGGCGCCCTGAAGGAGGGCGAGCCGCTCCCCTCCATCCGCAAGCTGGCCCAGATCCTCCAGATCAGCGTCATCACCACCAAGCGTGCCTACGACGAGCTGGAACGGGAGGGGCTCATCGACACGGTGGGCGGGAAGGGCACCTTCGTGGCCTCGCCGAACCTGGAGTTCCTCCGCGAGAAACGCGTCGCCCTGGTGGAGGCCAAGCTCCGCGAAGCCGTGGCCGAAGCGGAGGCGGCAGGCCTCGCCCCCGAGGATCTCCACCAGATGCTCACCCTGCTCCTGGAGCTGGACCATGCCTGAACCCCTGCTGGCCTTCCGCAGCGTGACCAAGCGCTGGCCCACCTTCCGCCTGGAGGCGACCGACCTCGACCTGCCCGGGGGCCTGATCCTCGGCCTCATGGGCGCCAATGGCGCGGGGAAGACCACGCTCCTCAAGCTCCTCATGGGCCTGGTCCGCCCCGACGGCGGCGTGATCCGGTTCAAGGGCAGGGATTTCAGCGATGGGGGAGCCGAGCTCCGGCGCTGCATCGCCTACGTGCCGGACGAGCCCCGTTTCGTGCCGGAACTCCGCCTGCGGGCCCTCAAGGAGGTCCAGGCGAGGTTCTATGCGGACTGGGACGAGGCGCGGTGGAAGGGGCTCATGGCCGACTTCGGGCTGGATCCCGCCCAGAAGGCCGGACAGCTCTCCCTGGGCATGCGCACGAAGTTCGCGCTCACCCTGGCGCTGGCCCGGAACGCGGAGCTCCTGGTGCTGGACGAGCCCACCACGGGGCTGGATCCAGTGTTCCGCCGGGAGCTGCTCCAGCGGCTCTCGGCCGAGATCCAGGATGAGCGCCGCGCGATCCTCTTCTCCACCCACATCACTTCGGACCTGGAGCAGCGGGTGGATCGGGTGGCCTTCCTGCGGGATGGACGGCTGGCCTTCTGCCAGGACCAGGATGCCCTCCGCGACACCTGGGTGCTGGTGAAGGGCGGGCTCGACCTGCTGGAGCCGGGCGTCGAGGAGGCCTTCAGGGGCCTCCGCACCACGCCCTTCGGCTTCGAGGCCCTGGCGGAGGATGGCGAAGGGCTGCGGCGGCGCTTCGAGGGGCGGGCCCTGCTGGAGCGGGCGAGCCTGGAGGACATCGTCGTGCTGATGGGAAAGGGGGCGGTCCATGCTGCGTAGCCTGCTGCTCCGGGACCTCACCCTGCATCGCCGCGTGCTGATCACGGCGACCTTCCTGCCTTTCCTGTTCCTGGGCCTGGTCGCCACGGCTTCGGAACAGGAGGCTAACGGCATGGCCACCCTGCTGTGGATCCTCGGGCTCCTCCTGCTGGCGGTGCTGCCCCACTCCCTCCACATCCGGGAAGACCGGCTGGGCACCCTCGCCGGCCTGTTCAGCCTCCCGGTCCACCGCCCGGAGGTGGTGCGCCTCAGGTTCCTCGAAGGGGCGCTCGCCTCCCTGGCCTTCACCACCGTCTATCTGACTGCCTGGATCCTCCTGCGCCATCCGCCGCGGCAGGAAGCCCTGGATCTCCTCAGCACCTCGGCGCCGCTCTGGCTGCTCCTGATCTTCCTGGCCTATCCGATGCCCTTTGTCCTCCGTTGGGGCGCGAAGGGCCTGCTGGGATCCCTGGGTCTGCTGATGGCGGGGTTCTTCCTGTATGTGTTCCTGGTCATGTTCGGGCCAAGGGTGCTGCATGTGACCTGGGTGGCCACCCTCGACGGGTGGTTGAGGCACGCGGCGTTTCCGGCCTACCTCAGCCTCGGGCTCACCTGGGGGTTCCCTCTGCTGCTGGGAACTGCTTTCTACGGCGTGTCCTGCTGGACGCTGGAACGGGTGGACGCATGAGCCCCGTGCTGGAACTCCAGGGACTTTCGAAGCGTCTGGGCGCTTTCACGCTGCAGGGGGTGGACCTGGCGGTTCCCCGCGGTACCATCACCGGGCTCGTGGGCGCCAACGGGGCCGGGAAATCCACCCTGTTCAAGCTGATCCTGGGCCTCCTCGAACCGGATGAAGGCATCCTCCGACTCTCCGGCGAGGATCTCCGCGCCCACGGACCCCGCCTGCGCGCCCGCATCGGCTTCGTGCAGGAGTCCCCCACCCTGCCGGGGCAGCTGCGCGTGCCGGAACTGGGGCGGTTCGTGGCGCCGTTCTATCCGGACTGGGACGAGGCGCTGTTCCGTCAGCTGGTGAAGGCGTTCGGCCTTCCCCTGAAGACGCCCTTCGCGAAGCTCAGCCAGGGCAACCGCATGAAGGCCGCCCTGAGCCTCGCCTTGGCGCACCACCCCGACCTGCTCCTGCTCGACGAGCCCACCAGCGGCCTGGATCCCCTCGCCCGGCGCGAGTTCCTCGACCTGCTGCTGGAGGTGGTGCAGGAGGAGCAT
>DAIDKC010000284.1 GCA_027451045.1 Holophagaceae bacterium
TCCTTCTGGTACTTCCTGCTCACGGGCGAGATCCCCACCGCGGAGGCTGCCGAGGAGATCCGCGAGGACTTCAAGTCCCGCGCCAAGGTGCCTTACTACGTGTTCGATGTGATCCGCGCCCTGCCCAAGGACAGCCACCCGATGGTGATGCTCTCCAGCGCCGTGCTCGCCATGCAGAGGGAGAGCAAATTCAACAAGGCGTACCACAGCCTGAAGAAGAACGACTACTGGGACACCACCTACGAGGATGCCTGCGATCTGCTGGCCAAGCTCCCCGAGATCGCCGCCTTCATCTACCGCTACAAGTACAAGAACGGCGACATCATCGCCCCCAACTACAGCCTCGACATGGGCGCCAACTTCGCCCACATGATGGGCATCGCCAAACCCTATGACGATGTGGCCCGGATGTACTTCATCCTCCACAGCGATCACGAGAGCGGCAATGTGAGCGCCCACACCACGCACCTCGTGGCTTCCGCCCTATCCGATGCCTACTATGCTTTCAGCGCCGGCCTCGATGGCCTGGCGGGCCCCCTGCATGGCCTGGCCAACCAGGAAGTGCTCCAGTGGATCATGGAGTTCCAGAAGAAGCTCAACGGCGCCGAGCCCACCCAGGAGAACGTGAAGGCGGCCCTGTGGGACACCTTGAACTCCGGCCACGTCATCCCCGGCTACGGCCATGCCGTGCTTCGCAAGACCGATCCCCGCTACACCGCGCAGATGGAGTTCTGCCTCAAGCATCTGCCCAATGATCCGCTCTTCAAGCTGGTCAACATGATCTACCAGGTGGCCCCGGGCGTGCTCACCGAGCATGGCAAGACCAAGAACCCCTGGCCCAACGTCGACGCGCAGAGCGGCGTGATCCAGTGGTACTACGGCCTCAAGGAGTACGATTTCTACACCGTGCTCTTCGGCGTGGGCCGCGCCATCGGCGTGCTGGCCAACATCACCTGGGACCGCGCCCTGGGCTACGCCCTGGAGCGCCCCAAGTCCGTCACCACGGCCATGCTGGAGGAGTGGGCCGCCAAGGATGGGCAGAAGTAGCAGGCGGTTTCTGATCCAAAAGGGGGCGGGCCGCGAGCCCGCCCCTTTTTGCGGCTGCATGTCCCTCACAGAACGAAGGCGAGTGCGCTTTCAGGTGTCCGGCAATCCAGGTCCTGGCCACGATCCCGATGATCCGCGATTTCCGCCGAGGCTCCCACGGTCCGGCCGAACAGGAAGAGGGTGAAGGCCAGGTCCTGCACCTGGCGAAGGGTCATCCGCCCGGCCAGGAGATCCTTCCACACCAGCTTCAGGGTGATCACGGCAAGAGCCGCATCCACATTCACGCAGAAGACATTGTCCGTCACGCCCTCGGAATACAGCTCCTTGACCAGCAGGTGGTAGAACTCCCAGAACGCGTTGTAGACGCCCTTCTCCGACAGCATGCTCGAGACGAACTGCTCCCGGGGATCCACGTTGATCTTGTTGCCGCGGAAGACCGGATGGTTGATGCAGGGAATGGGCTTCACGCCTCCCTCTTCTCCTTCCTGGACCTGTTTCTTGTACCTGCCGTACGCCTTGGCGGCCTTGTTGGCCATGGCCTTGAGGTCCAGCCCGTGGCTGGGATCCCCTGGATCAGCCAGGGACACGCCCTCGAACTGCTCCATCAGGAAGCTGATGGCTTCATAACCGTTGCCGCCATGGGCCCGCCCGGTGTTCGCCAGGAAACCCACGAAGGCCATGGAGATGTCGTTCCGGGCGCTGACGCTCGACTTCGCCCCCTTCGCCGACAAGGTGCCCGGACCATTGGTAATGGTCAGACCAAGCAGCGTCTGGAACTCGAGCAGCTCCACCCCATTGGGAACGCGACCGAACAGCACTTTGAAGGCGTTCTCCGTGAAGCTCTGGTTCAGGTTCGACAGCTTCTGATCGACCAGCTTCTTCCAGTGGGGGTTGTGTTCCCGATTCACCACCGAGTAGGCCACGATGCGGGCCATCAGGTAGAAGTAGGTGACCGAATCCTCCACAAGCTGGCGGCTGATGCGCTTCTCCAGCATGGG
>DAIDKC010000285.1 GCA_027451045.1 Holophagaceae bacterium
GAAATCCCGGTTCAGCCCCGCGGAGTTCGCCGAGCAGAAGCGCTGGCTGGGTTTCTGCGCCGTGACGAACCTGCTCTGCGGAGAGGCCGCCGAGGAGGAGGGCCGCTGGATCGAAGCGGAGGCGGAGTACGCCGAGATCGTCGCCCGCGAACCCGCCAATCCCTGGGGGTTCATGAAGCGGGCCCTCCTCCGGGAGCGGGTGGGGCGCCTGGATGAGGCCCGCGCCGACCTCGCCGAGGTACTGGCCCTGGCCCCCGGCAACCCCGAGGCCGCGGAACTGGCCTCCCTCTGGGGGCTGCCGCGACGGCAGGCGAGACCCCGCCGGCCCGCCCACGGACCTACCGCAGAGATGAAGGGTGCGGAAGCCTACCTCCAGCGACCGAAGCTGTAGCTCCATGGGGAAACGGACCTGGTTCCTGCTCCTCGCCGCCCTGCTCGCCCTGGCGTGCGGGGGCGGTTCGAGCCCCTCGCCATCCCCCTCGGCGCCTCTCACCTTGCAGCTGGATCCTGCGGCGTCCGGGACCCCGATCCCGACCGCGATCCTCGGCCTCGACACGCCCTGGACCCGGCTGGGCGACGGCATCATGCAGGGGGGCGAGCTGATCCAGGACCGATCCTTCCGGACCCTGGGCACCCCGGGCTCCCCCTGGCAGAGCCAGGGCCCCGGAACGGTCACCCGGCTGACCACCGGCGGCGACCCCTCTCCCCAGGGGGCGGGACCGGCCGATCCGGGTTGCGCCCGGATCGTGGGCGGCCCCACCGCGGGGGACCTGACCGGCCTGATCCAGGTGCTTCTGGGTCCCGTGAAGGCGGGCACCCCCTACCAGCTCTGCCTGTCCGCCTACGCCGAGGCTGGTGCGCCCTCGATCTACGTGGCCCTGGGGGTGCCCAGCCCCTTCGCGTCCCTCACCCCCACCCAGTACGTAGCAACCACGACGGGCGCCTGGACCCGCGCCCGGATCACCCTCACGCCCTCGCAGGACGCCCCCTCGGCCGAGCTGCTGGTGGGCGTGGTGGGCCCGGGCACCGTGCGCCTGGACGAGGTGAGATGCTCTGCGGCTCCGGACGGCAGGCCCTCCGTGGACCCCCTCGTCCTGACCCGCCTGGGCCAGCTGGGCACCCGGGTGCTGCGGTGGCCTGGAGGGCGGCTGGCCGACACCTTCGACTGGAAGGGGTCGGTCGGCCCGACCCTCCAGCGCGGGGAGTCCCCGGATCTCTCCGGAGGTTTCCAGACCCCCGCCCTGGGCCTGGACGAGTTCCTGCAGCTCTGCGAGGCCATCGGTGCCACACCCATCGTGCAGGTGAACGTCCTCGCGCCGGCCTCCGAGGCCGCCGACCTGGTGGACTACTGCAACGGCGGCACGAACACCCCCATGGGCGCCTTGCGGGCGGCGAACGGCCATCCCGCCCCGTACGGCGTGCTCCATTTCGAGCTGGGCAACGAGCCCTCCCCCGTCTACGGGGGCGGGGACCAGGCCGGGTCGGCCTACGCCGCCCTGGCCTCGACCGTGGCCAAGGCCATGCTGGCCCGGGAGGCAGACCTTCAGCTCAGCGGGGCCGTGGAAGCCTCCTTTGCCCTCGCCGACTGGCGAAGCAGCGTCCCCCTGCTCGCGAACTGGACGCCCGAGGTCCTGACCCCGGGTGCGGGATTGACACCCCTCCTTTCAGCCCTCGAAGGCCACTACTACAGCTACTTCGACACCGATCCTGACGAGGCCACGCGGTTCCGACGTCTGATGGCCGCCGGCACGGTGCTGGAGAGAACCCGTGACGCCCTGGCCGGCCAGAGCCCCCTGCCCCTCTGGATCACCGAGTACCACGTGGCGCTGGAGCAGAATGGCGTCCTGCAGCCGGGCTACCTCGTCGATGCCGCCTCCGGCCTGGCCGTAGCGGACGAGACCCTGGCGCTGATGCAGGGAGGCTTCCAGGGCGCCTGCGCCTTCAACCTCGCGGAAGCCTCGGGCTTCGGGGTGCTCGTCCATCCCGGTGCCTGGGATCTCCGGCCCGCCGGTCTGGCCCTCGAACTCCTAGCCCCCTTTGCCGGGGAATCCCGGCTCCCCGCCACCCTCGCGGGCGTCGGCTCGTGGAGCCTCGGGGTGGGCAAGGGCAACATCCCTACCGGCACCCAGTACCCCCTGGTGGCCGTCCTGGCCAGCCGCACGGCCACGGGCCGGCTCCGCCTGGCCCTGCTGAACCGGAGCTGGGACCAGCCACAGTCCCTGGTCCTCGGACAGGCCGGCCCGGCCACGCTCACCTGGCTGGCCCCCGCAGATCTGTCCGCAACCAACGAGTCCGCCCCGGTCGTAGCGCTGGCCACCGAAAGCCGCAGCTTCGTGGCATCCGGCCTCCTCACCTTGCCTCCCCACAGCCTCGTCCGCGTGGATTTCTAGCCCGGTCCCTTTCAGTCGTGCCGGAGGTTCGGACTGCGCTCGATCACCAGGAGCACCAGGCGCTCCAGTTCGTCCACCATCAGGAAGCGCAGTGTGGGGTCCTTCGGTTCCAGCACCTGGGCGGCCTCCCCGCCTCCTTCCAGCACGAAGAAGAAGCCCCGGCGGGTGATGCGGGAGATCCGCTTCCAGGACAGGCGCCCCGCGCCGAAGCGGCGGGCCAGGAACGGGGGCAGGGCCATGTGCTCGACCGCGATGCCCAGTTCGTCAACAAGGACATGCGAACCTTCCACCAGCAGGACCCCGAGGAGGGTGCCCAGCAGCAGCATCCCGCCCGCGAGCAGGGCCGCGACGGAGGCCACCATGGCCACGTAGAACGACCAGGTGGCATCCCCGTTCATCTCCGCCACCGCAAGCCCGACACGGAGGGCCGGGAGGTGCGCCAGGATCTGGGCCATGGCCCGCACGCCCACCATCCAGGAGCCTGCGAACAGCAGCACCGCCATGGCGCGCTGGGCGAAGGAAGGGCGGAAGACGAGCAGGGAGCCAACGGACATGCCCGGTCAGGCCTCCATCTCGGCGAGGATGGCCTCGGCGGCGGCGGCGGGATCCGGGGCATGGGTGATGGGGCGGCCCACCACCAGCCAGGTGGCTCCCGCATGGAGGGCCTGGGCAGGCGTCATCACCCGGGCCTGGTCCTGGACGGCTGCCCCGGCGGGGCGGATCCCCGGCGTGAGGCGTCCGAAGCCCTCTCCGCAGGCCTCCCGGACCGCCGCGGCCTCCCAGGCGGAACAGACCACGCCGTCGCAGCCGGCAGCGGCGGCCAGCTTCGCGTAGGCCAGAGCCAGGTCCCCCGGACGGCAGGCATGCCCCAGGGCCGCCAGCGCTTCCCGGTCCAGGCTGGTGAGCACCGTCACTGCCAGCAGCCCCGTGCGGCCCCCGGCCCGGCGGTGGGCCCGCACGGCCTCCACGGCGGCCTCCAGCATGGCCGGTCCCCCCTGGACATGGACGTTCACCAGCTGCGGATCCAGCCTGAGGACGGCCTCCAGGGCTCGGCGCACCGTGGTCGGAATGTCGTGCAACTTGAGATCCAGGAACACGGGACAGCGCTTCTGGAGCTCCCGGACGAAGGCGGGCCCCTCGGCGCAGAAGAGTTCCAGCCCGACCTTGAGCAGTCCGGCCCGGCCCTCCAGGCGGTCGGCGAGGGCGAG
>DAIDKC010000286.1 GCA_027451045.1 Holophagaceae bacterium
GAGCATCTCCTTCTTCACGAAGGCGAGGTCCGCGGGCACCAGGGCCGTCAGGCCATCCGAGCCGAAGGCCCGGGCCATGAGGGCGAGCGCCAGGGCCATGTTGCCCGAGGAGGCCTCCACCAGCCTGCGGGCTCCGTCCAGCCGCCCGGACCGGGCCGCCTCCGCCAGCATCTCGAAAGCCGGTGCCCATTTCAGGTTCAGGGTCGGCGTGAGGTACATCAGCTTGGCGTGGATCTGGACCCGCTCCTCGGGCGGAAAGGGGTTCAGTGGAGCGGGCAGGCGCACCAGCGGCGTGGGGGGATGCCCGGCCGGATCGAAGAAGTCCCGGAGGGTGGGGAAGACGTTCCGGGTACGGGATTCCGCCGGCAGGGGGTCCATGGGTGCTCCTGGGCTGCTCGGGGACAGACTATCCTCGAAGGCGGTCCCCGGAGGTACGGAAGCATGGATTCCCAGGATGGAGAGCGCTTCGACCTGGACCCGGAGGACTGGCCGGAGGCGCGGCGGCAGGCCCACCGGATGCTCGACGACATCCTGGACTACGTGGAAGGGATCCGCGCCCGCCCCGTCTGGCAGCCCATGCCCCCCGAGGCCAGGCGCCGCCTGCGGGCCCCCCTTCCAGTCCGGCCCACGCCCCTGGCCGAGGTCCATGCGGGATTCCTCAGGGACGTGCTCCCCTATTCGACAGGCAATGTCCATCCAGGATTCATGGGGTGGGTCCACGGGGGGGGCTCGGTCCCGGGGCTTCTCGGGGAGATGCTGGCCGGAGGCCTGAATGCCAACCTGGGCGGGCGGGACCATGCCCCCATCGAGGTGGAGCGGCAGATCCTCGCCTGGGTGCGGGAGGTCTTCGGCTTCCCGGAAGGTGCCAGCGGGCTCTTCGTCTCGGGCACCTCCATGGCCAACTTCCTGGCGCTGCTGGTGGCCCGGCGGGCGGCCCTGGGCCCCGAGGTCCGGACCGGCGGCCTGACCCCGGGCGGCCCGCGCCTCAGGGCCTACGCCTCCGCTGCGGTCCATGCCTGCGTACCGCGGGCCATGGACATGGCGGGCCTGGGGACCGCCTCCCTGCGACTGGTCCCCGCCGGCCCGGAGGGCGCCCTGGATATGGAGGCGCTGAGCCGCGCCGTGGCCGAGGACCGGGCCTCCGGGTTCCGCCCCTTCCTCGTGGTGGGCACGGCCGGAACCGTGGATACGGGAGCGGTGGACGACCTGGCGGGAATCGCGGACCTCTGCGCCCGGGAGGGCTTGTGGTTCCACGTGGACGGAGCCTTCGGGGCCCTCGCCGTCCTGGCCCCCGGGAAGGCCTTCCTGCTGCGGGGGCTGGACCGGGCGGACTCCCTCGCCTTCGACTTCCACAAATGGGGCCAGGTCCCCTACGATGCCGGCTACCTGCTCGTGCGCGACGGGGAGCTCCACCGCGACGCCTTCGCCACCCCCGCAGCCTACCTGCGGCGGGAGACCCGGGGGCTGGCGGCCGGATCCCCCTGGCCCACGGACTTCGGCCCCGATCTCAGCCGGGGCTTCCGCGCCCTCAAGACCTGGTTCACCCTCCGGGCCTGCGGCCTGGAGCGCCTCGGCCGGGCGATCCAGCACAGCTGCGACCTCGCGGCCTACCTGGCCCACCGCATCGAGGCCCTGCCGGACCTGGAGCTGATGGCGCCCGTGACACTCAACATCGTCTGCTTCAGGCACCGGGGGAAGGATCCCGACGCCCTCAACGCGCGTCTGGCCGTCCGGATCCAGGAATCCGGGCTGGCCGCGCCCTCCACCACCGTGCTGGGCGGCCGGACGGTCCTGCGCGCCGCCCTGGTCAACCACCGCACCCGGAGGGAGGACGTGGACCGCCTCCTGGACGCCGTGCTGGAACTGGCGAAGGCCTGAAGCCCACCGTCCCCCACCCGAGGTTCCCATGGCCCATCCCACCCCTCCCGAGCACCTCGGCCTGGCGACGCTCGCCACCCGGGCCTTCCGCGGGGAGGCCCTCGAGCCGCTCGCCCGGAGCCTGGAGGCCCGCGTCGGGCAGGACCCCATGGACGCCGGCGCCATGCTGGACCTGGGCCTCATCCGGGAGCTGCTGTTCCATCCGAAGGAGGGCCTGGCGTGGCAGGCCCGGGCCCTGGAACGCCAGCGCGTGTTCCGCATCCCGGCCCCGCGCCGGGAGGGCCTGCGCCTGCTGATGTTCGTCGCCCCGGGCGAGATCATGGCCAACGTGCCGGTCCAGTTCCTCCTCCAGGACTCGGACGTGCGCCTGGACCTGGCCTTCGTCCTGCCGGACCGCCCCCTGCCGGCCCCCCTCCCGGACCACGACCTGGCCATGGTCGGCATCGCCGAATCGGACGAGAACCGGCCGCTCCTGGCCTCCCTGGCGGCCGCCCTTCGGGGATGGCCCCGCCCGGTCCTCCTGGATCCCTCCCGAGTCCCCCTGCTGGCCCGGGACCGCCTGTGGCGGGAGCTGGAGGATGGCCCGGGCCTGAGGGTTCCCCCCACGGTCCGCCTCCTCCGCGGCGACCTGGAGCGCCTGGCCGGAGACCGGACCCCCCTGGGGCAGCTACTCCCGGGCGGGAGCTACCCCCTCCTCCTCCGGCCCACGGGCTCCCACGCCGGGCGGGGCCTGGAGAAGGTGGACCACCCGGCCGCCCTGGCCGCCTACCTGGCCGATTCGCGTGCGGACACCTACTACCTGACCTCCTTCGTGGACTACCGGAGCGGCGACGGGTTGTACCGGAAGTACCGCGTGACCCTCATCGAGGGGCGCCCCTTCCTCTGCCACATGGCCCTCGCCCCGCACTGGATGCTGCACTACCTCAACGCGGGCATGGTGGAGCACGCGGAACGGCGGGCCGAGGAGGCGAGGGCCTTCGCGACCTTCGACCAGGACTTCGCCCGGCGCCATACCGAGGCCTTCCGGCATCTGCACCAGCGCCTCGGCCTGGAGTACCTGGGCCTGGATTGCGGCGAGACGCCGGACGGGAGGCTCCTGGTCTTCGAGGCCGATACCGCCATGGTGGTCCACGCCATGGATCCCGCGGACCTGTTCCCCTACAAGCCCCCCCAGATGGCCCGGGTGTTCCGCGCCTTCCGGGAACTGCTCCAGCGCCGGGCCGGGGGGGCCCGGGAACGGGCTTGACAGGCTCCCGACGGGGGGGCTAGATTACTGCCCTGGCAGTGATTGCCTAGGCATCCAACCTTGACACGCCTCCCCTCCGCGGAACCCGAGCCTCTCTACACCCCCGAGACCTACAGTCCGGAGGACAGCGTCGGCCGTCTCATCGCGGAGGTCTCCCGGCGCCTCCAGGCGGACATTGACGAGGAGATGGCCCGCATGGGCGCGGGCATCACCTCGGCCCAGTGGGGCGTCCTCATGCGCATCGCCAAGGGATGCGCCAGCACCTCCGCCCAGCTCTGCCGCTCCGCCCACTACGACACCGGCTCGATGACCCGCATGCTGGACCGGCTGGAGGAGAAGGGTCTCATCCGCCGGGTCCGCAACAGCCCCGACCGCCGGGTCGTGAGCCTGGAGGTCACCGAGGCCGGCCGGGCCCTGGAGCGGCGCCTGCCTCCTGCGGCCATCAAGGTGCTGAACGCGCACCTGCGGGGCTTCACCCACGGGGAGCTGGCGCAGCTCAAGGACTTCCTCAACCGGATGCGCGTCAACGGGGGAATCACGACATGAAGCACCGCTCGGCCTTTCGACATCGGATGGAGGTCCCCATGTCCCGCCCCCTCTTCCGGGCCCTCGCCCCCTCCTGCGCCCTCGGGCGGGGCCCCGTGCTCCTCCTGGCCCTGGCGGGAGCGGCCGCCGGCAGCGCACAGGCCGCCGTCCCGGCTATCCAGCCGGCCGCCCCGGCCCCCGTGAAGCTGACCCTGGCCGAGGCCCTCCGCACGGCCCTGGCCCAGAACCCGCGGATCCAGCAGGCCACCCTCGCCATCGCCTCCGCCCAGGCGGACCGCCGCGCGGCCACGGCCGCCCTCATGCCCACTCTGGATGCCGCGGCCAGCGGCCAGCGGAACAAGTACAACCTGGACGCCCTTTTCGGCCAGCCCCAGCCGGGCGGTCCGGTGCGGGTGGGGCCCTACAACTGGGGCCAGGTCGGGCTGGAGGCCCAGGCCACCCTCTTCGATCTCAGCCTCTGGAAGCGCTGGCGGGCGGCCCGCGACATGGAGGATGCGAGCCGTGCCCAGGGACGGGCAGTGCGGGAAGACATCGCGGCCCTGGTGGTGGGCCAGTATCTCCAGGCCCTCAGGGCCGCCGCTGCGGTCAAGGCCGCCCGGTCCCGCGTGGACCTGGCGGACGCCCTGGCCACCCTCGCCGCCAACCAGCAGAAGCAGGGCGTGGGCACCAGCCTCGACACCCTCCGCGCCCAGGTCGAGCTCCAGACCGAACGCCAGCGGCTGATCCAGGCCACGACCCAGCGCACCACCGCCCTGGCTGGCCTCGGCAAGCTCCTCGACCTCAAGCCCGGAACCCCCATCGAGCTGGAGGACACCCTCGCGGCACCGGCGATGCCGGGCGAGGACTTCCAGTCGGCCTACCAGAAGGGGCTGGCCCAGCGCCCCGAGCTGGCCGCGCTGGATGCCCAGCAGCGCGCCGCCGAGCAGGCGCGCCAGGCCGCGCAGAGCCTGCGCCTCCCTTCCGTGGTGGCCTCCGCCGCCTACGCCTCCACCGGCCTCCAGTCCGAAGCCTGGGTGCCCACCTACCAGGTGTCCCTGGGCGTGCGGGTGCCCCTCTTCACCGGGGGCCTCATCTCGGCCCGGGTGGCCAAGGCCAAGGCCGAGGAGGCCCAGGTCCGGCAGGCCCGCCGGGAAGTGACGTCGGAGGTCGGCCTGGAGGTCCAGGTCGCCCAGGCCCAGCTCGAATCGGCCCAGCACGAGGTTTCGGTGGCCGATCTGGCCCTGAAGCTCTCCCAGGAGGCGCTCGTCCAGGCCCGCCACCGCTTCGAGGCCGGCGTGAGCAGCAACATCGAGGTGATCAACGCCCAGGATGATCTGGCCCGCGCCAACGACAACCAGATCGGCGCCCTCTACCGCCTCAACCAGGCGCGCGCTGATCTGGCCCACGCCACCGGCCAGCTGGAACAGCTCTACACCCGCTGATGGAGACCCCCATGACCCAGGATGCAAACGCCCCGGAGGCCCCGGAGACGGGCCGCAGCAGCAACCGCGCACTGGTGGTCTTCAAGCCCGCCGTGCCCATCATCGCCGTCGTCGCGCTCGGCATGTGGTTCTTCACCCGGAACCGGGTGAGCACGGACGATGCGCAGGTGGACGGCCACCTCGTCCCGGTCTCCTCCCGCGTCTACGGCAGCGTGGAGAAGGTGCTCGTCACCGACAACCAGCACGTGAAGGCCGGCGACCTGCTGGTGGAAGTGGATCCCAAGGACATCCAGGCCAAGCTGGACGAGGCCAAGGCCGCGCTCCTGGCCGCCCAGGCCCAGGTACAGATGGCCCAGGCGGATGCGGAGCGGGCCCAGGTGGCCTTCCTCGCGGCCCGGGGCGCCGACCTCGCCGGGGCGCGGGCCAACGTGGACGCGCAGAAGGCCGCCGCGGAGAAGGCCCGCACGGACCTCCAGCGCATGAAGCCCCTGGCGGCACGCCAGGAGATCAGCGCCCAGCAGTTCGACGCCTACCGCACCCAGGCGGATGTGGCCGAGAACCAGTACAAGGCCGCCCAGGAGCGTCTCGCCTCCCTGGACCACGAGGCCCAGGCCCGGCGCTTGGGAGTCGGCGCCGCAAACGCCCGGCTGGAGGCGGCCAAGGCCCAGGTCGCCCAGGCTCAGGCCGCGGTGGAGGCCCTGCGGCTCCAGAAGAGCTACACCCGCATCACGGCCCCGGTGGACGGGGAGGTGACCCGCAAGTTCGTCGAACTGGGCCAGACGATCCAGCCCGGGCAGAGCCTCCTCACCCTCATCCCGCTGCACCGGACCTGGATCACCGCGAACTTCAAGGAGACCCAGCTCGCCCGGATGAAGCCCGGCCAGGCCGCGGAGGTCTCCGTGGACATGAACGGGATGGAGCTGAAGGCCCACGTGGATTCCATCGCCGGCTCCACCGGCTCGCGCATGAGCCTCCTGCCTCCCGAGAACGCCGTCGGCAACTTCGTGAAGGTGGTCCAGCGCATCCCCGTGAAGATCCGCATTGACGATTCGGATGCGGACAAGATGACCCTCCGTCCCGGCATGAACGTGGAAGTCACGGTGTTCCTCAAGTGAACGAACGCCGCGCGATCAACCCGTGGGTCATCGCCATGACGGTGATGATCGCCACGTTCATGGAAGTGCTAGACACCAGCGTGGCCAACGTGGCCCTGCCCCACATCGCAGGCAACCTCTCCGCCACGGTGGACGAGACCACCTGGGTGCTCACGTCGTACCTGGTGGCCAATGCCGTCGTGCTGCCCATGGGCGGCTACTTCTCCAGCCTCATCGGCCGGAAGCGCTTCTACATCACCTGCGTGACGGTCTTCACAACCGCATCCCTGCTCTGCGGCATCGCGCCCTCCCTGGGCTGGCTCATCTTCTTCCGCATCCTCCAGGGCCTCGGCGGCGGCGGCCTCCAGCCCATCTCCCAGGCCATCCTCGTGGAGACCTTCCCCCACGAGAAGCGGGGTGCGGCCATGGCCTTCTACGGCATGGGTGTGGTGCTGGCCCCCATCATCGGGCCCGTCCTCGGGGGCTGGATCACCGACAACTTCAGCTGGCACTGGATCTTCCTGATCAACATCCCGGTGGGCTTCCTGTCCGTCTCTCTCACCACGGCCCTGGTCCACGATCCGCCCAAGTTCCGCCGCATCTCCCTGAAGGAAAGCCCCTTCGACTTCTTCGGCATCGGCCTGATCACCCTGGGCCTCTCCTCGCTGGAGATCGTCCTCGACGAGGGGCAGCGGAAGGACTGGTTCGCCTCGAACTTCATCATCTTCTTCGCCATCGTGGCCGCCGTCGCCCTGGTGATGGCGGTGGTCCACGAGCTCCAGAAGAAGCATCCCATCGTGGATCTGAGGCTGCTGCACGAGCGCACCTTCGCCGTCTCCGCCGTCATGCTCTTCGTGCTGGGCTTCGTGCTCTACGGCAGCCTGGCCCTGCTCCCCATCTTCCTCCAGACCCTCCTGGGCTACACGGCCCTGCTGAGCGGCTGGGTGCTGAGCCCCGGGGGCATGGCCGTGCTGGCCATGATGCCCATCGTGGCGGTGCTCCTGAAGCATTTCGACACCCGGTGGCTGATCGGGACGGGCTTCGTGATCTGCGGGCTGGGGCTCATCCAGATGGCCGGGTTCAACCTCACGGTGGACTTCCGGACGGCCATGTGGAGCCGCGTCTACCAGAGCCTGGGCATGGCCTTCCTCTTCGTCCCCATCAATGTCATGGCCTTCCAGCACATCCCTCACGAGAAGACCAACTACGCCACCGGCCTCATGAACCTGCTGCGCAACATCGGCGGCAGTTCCGGGATCGCCATCTCGACCACCCTCCTGGCGCGGCGGGCCCAGTTCCACCAGTCCGATCTCATCGCCAACCTGGTGCCCGGCAATCCTGCCTACCAGGGCTTCCTGGCCCGGGCCGCCCAGGCGGGTGTACTGCGGGGAGGCCTCTCCGCGCCGGACGCCGCACGCATGGCCCAGGGCTCGGCCTACGGCCTCGTCATCCAGCAGTCCACCATGATGGCGTTCTCGGACACCTTCTGGTTCATGGGCGTGATCTGCTTCCTCCTGCTGCCCCTGCTCTTCCTCATCCGGAAGACCCGGGCCACCGGGCCGGTGATGATCGACTGACCGCCCGGGCGGAAGGCTCAGGCTCCTCCGCCCGCCAGCTTGGCCTGCATGATGTCGAGGATCTCGGCATCCACGCTGGCCATGCCCCGCTGGGCGATGCGCCCGAGGTTGGCGAGGGAGGCGGCGCCGTCCGCACCCACGATGCCGTCGGTGGCGGGGATGCCGAAGCCCGCGAGGGCGAGGGTCGCGGAGCGGAAGGCCGCGTCAGCGCCTGTCATCGT
>DAIDKC010000287.1 GCA_027451045.1 Holophagaceae bacterium
CTTGCCGTTGGTCCCGGTGACGCCGATCAGGGCCAGGAGCGTATCGGGGGCTCCGTGGAGCCGCCGGGCCAGCGCCGCCATCCCCAGCCGGGGATCCCCCCGCAGCACGCAACCCGCCACCCCGACGGGAAGATCCAGGGGGCGGGCCGACAGGACGGCGGCCGCACCCCGGGCGAGGGCCTGCGGCACGAAGGTGGCTCCGTCGGCGTGCTCCCCCTGGAGGGCGAGGAAGGCCCAGCCGGGGCCCACCTCCCGGCTGTCGGACGCGAGATCCTGGATGTCGGGATGGGGGCCGGCCCCATGGTCCGCCAGCCCTGCGATGAGCGCGTCCAGGTTCATGGATTCCCCGCCGTGAGCTGCACCGGCCCGCCCGGTGCCAGGGTCTCGCCGGCGCCCGGCGCCTGGGCCGTGACCCGCGCCTCCCCGGCCACGCTCGGCGTGCCGGCCACGCTCGGCGTGCCGCCCGCCAGCACCACCCTCTGGATGGCCGCCTTCAGGCTCAGGCCCACCAGGTTCGGGACCTTCCCCCGCTCGACATGAACTGCCGCCTCGTCGGTGTCGCTCACCGGCCAGTCCCGCAAGGAGAGCTCCAGGTCCGCCTTGCGGTCGGGATCCGGGGTCGCCTGCCGGTAGCTGAGGATCTGGTCCCCGATCATCTTGAAGAGCGGGGCCGCGACATCACCGCCTTCCCGGTTGCCGGTGGGATCGTCCAGCATCACCAGCACCCCGTACTTGGGCTTGTCGGCGGGGAAGAAGCCCATGAAGGAGGCGTAGTGGCGCTTCGGGTCGTACTTGCCGTTGATCAGCTTGCGGCTGGTGCCGGTCTTGCCGAAGGCCACCACGCCGTTATCGAGCTTGGCCAGCTTCCCGGTGCCCTCGGTGATGACGCCCTTGAGGATCTCCTTCATGAGGCTGGCGGTCTCCTCGCTGATGACCTGGTCCCGAACCTCGGGCTTGACCTCCTTCAGCAGCACGCCCCTGTCGTTGTAGATGCGCTCCACGAGGATGGGGCGCATCAGCTTGCCTCCGTTGGCAATGGCGCATCCTGCCATGAGGATCTGGAGGGGCGTCACGCTCAGGCCGTATCCGTAGGACATCGTGTAGGCGGTCGGGAGGGTCCACTGGTCCGGCGGAAGCAGCCGCCCGGCGCTCTCCCCCGGGATGTTCAAGCCCGTCAGCTCCCCGAAGCCGAATTTCCTGAGGAACTGGTAGCGGATGGTGGGGTCCACGCGGATGCCGATCTTGGCGGCGCCGATGTTGGAGCTGTACCAGAGGATCTGCTCCGGGGTCAGGAGGCCGTGGCGCTGGGTGTCGGTGATCGGCGGGACCTTGGGGTTGTACTTCCAGCGCCCTTCCTCGCAGTTGATGAGCTCCCCGAGATGCACCTTGCGCTCCTCAAGGGCGGTCGCCACGGTGAAGATCTTCATGGTGGACCCGGGCTCGTACACGTCCTCGACCGGATGCACCTTCCGGGCATCCTGCTGCTCCTCGAGGTACGCGTGGAGCTCCGCCCGGTCCGCCGCGGAGAACTCCGAGGCCGGACGGTCCATGAACTTCTCGGGGAGGATGTGGTTCGGGTCGAAGGTCGGGGTTCCCGCCATGGCGAGGATCTCGCCGGTCCTGGGGTCCACCACCACCGCGTAGGCCGTCTTGGGGTGGCACATCTGGACACCCTTGGCCAGGGCGTCCTCGACGATGTGCTGGATGTTGATGTCAATGCTGAGCTGGAGGGTGGCGCCATTCACCGGGACCTGGCTGTAGTTCTCCCGGAGCAGGAGCAGGCGCCCGTGGGCATCCCGGGGCGCGACAAGCTCCCCGGCCACGCCGGCCAGCTGCTTGTTGTAGGTCTGCTCGATCCCCAGCTGGCCCACGCCGTCAATGTTGGTGAAGCCGATGATCTGCGCTGCAAGGCTCCCCTGGGGATAGTAGCGGCGGCTTTCGGGCTGGAAGGCCACGCCCATCAGCCCCATGGCCCGGATGGCGTCGGCCTTGGCGGGGGCCAGATGCCGCTGGATGTACACGAACGTCTTCTTGCGCAGCAGCTTCGAGAGCAGCGTGCGCTTGGTCTGGCCCAGGATCGGAGCCAGGCGGGCCGCCACCGTCTCCGCGGCCTGGCGGTCGGGCGAGCCCCAGTGCTTCCGGTCGCCCGGACCGGCCTTGAACTGGGGGTAGAAGGCCCGGGGATCCGCGAAGAGGCTCTCGACCTTGATGGAGATGGCCAGGGGCTCGCCATTCCGGTCGCGCAGCTCGCCCCGGACCGGCGGGATGGGGATCACCGTGGTGTGCTGCTGCTCGGCCCGGGCCTGGTAGCGGCGGTGCTCCACCCCCTGGAGCCAGACCAGGCGGAGGAGGATGGCGCCCGCCCAGAGCAGCATCCCGCCCAGCAGCCAAGGGAGGCGGGCACCGAGGAGATCCTCTGCCTCCGGGTGGCCGAGCAGGCGTCGGGGGGCGCGGGGCTGGAGGGCAAAGGGCATGGGCAGGTGACCAGGAGACAGGACATGGAGGGGCGCCGCGTCCCCTCAAGCCAGGATAGGCGATCCGCGCCGCGCCCTCCGCTAGAACTCGTCGGAGCTGACGGGGCGCAGCTTCGCCATGCGCTGGTCGGCCACCGTGAAGGAGCGGCGGATGAGGTAGCTCTGCTTCCCCGGCTGGAGGCCCGCCTGCTCGGCGTACACCTGGACCACGTCATCCCGCTGGTACCGGCTGCGCTCCAGCAGGAGTTTCCGCTGGATCTCCTCCTCCGTGTGGATCCGCTCCTGGAGGTCGCCCATGGCGTAGGCGAGGCGGGTGTTCTGGATCTTCAGGTAGGCCACGGCCATGAGCGGCATCGCCAGGGCGGCCACCAGCAGCATCATGCGAAGGATGCCTTCGCTTTCCACCTGGCGGGGAGGGGCCATGCGGGTCTGGAGGGGGGCGTTCATCGGGGCCTCGGTCAGGGGAGGCGCTCGGCCAGGCGAAGCCGGGCGGAGCGGGAGGGGGGATTGGCGGCGGCCTCGGCCTCGCTCGGAGCGAGCCCGCCGGGATGGATCAGGCGCAGGCGCTTGGGGAGGATCCGGGGCGCGAATCGCCCGGGCCCGTCGTAGATGCCTGCGAGCCGGCGCAGCGTCTGCTTGACGAGCCGGTCCTCCAGGCTGTGGAAGCTGATCACTGCCAGCCTTCCGCCGGGCCGGAGGGCCTCAGCGGCGGATTCCAGCGTGGCGGCCAGGCGGGCCAGCTCGCCGTTGACGGCGATGCGCACGGCCTGGAAGGTGCGGGTGGCGGGGTCGCTGAGGCCCTTGCGCTTCGCGGGCTCGCGGGGGATGACGGTGTAGACGGCCTCGGCCAGGTCCCGGGTCGTGGCCAGGCGCCCCTCGGCCAGGGCCCGCAGAATGGCCCGGGCGATGGGGCGGGAGGCCCGCTCCTCGCCGAACTGGTAGAGGGCGTCGGCCAGGCTCCCATCCGTCTGGGCGGCGATCCACTCCAGGGCCGTGGGACCGTGCTCGGTGTCCATCCGCATGTCGAGGGGACCCTCGTCGCGGAAGCTGAACCCCCGCTCGGGCCGCTTGAGCTGGAGCGTGGACACCCCGAGATCGGCCAGGATGGCGTCGAAGCCCTCCGGCGCCCAGGCGGCCTTCCAGGCCAGGAAGTCCGGATGCTCCCAGACGTCCTCGTGGGCGCAGGCCAGCACCGAGATGCGGGCATCGGCGCCCAGGCGCTCCCGCGCGAGGGCCCGGGCCTCGGGGTCCCGGTCCACGCCGAGGTAGCGGCTGTCCGCATCGCAGCGCGCGAGGAGGGCCTCGGCATGACCGCCCAGGCCGAGGGTGAGGTCCAGGATCCGGGCGGACGGGGGAAGCAGCAGGTGCTCCACCACCTCCTGCAGGAGGACGGGCACATGGAGGGGAGCCGGGGCGCTCACGCTCATATCCCCAGGTCCGCCAGCTGGGCCAGGTCTTCCGCGCTCAGCGGCTCGGCCGCCAGGCGGCGCTCGAAGCCGGCGCGGTTCCACAGGGCCAGGTGATCCATCTGGCCGAGGAGGGCCACCTCGCCCGTAAGCTGGGCCGCCTCGCGCAGGATCGGCGGGATGACGAAGCGGCCCTGGGCGTCGGGCTCCACCTCGCTGCCGTAGTAGGCCGTGACCTCCAGGAACCGCCGCTTGGCGGGACTGGTGGCCGGGAGACCGGCCAGGCGGGCCTCGATGGCCTCCCAGACCGGCATGGGGTAGAGGCGCGCGGACCGGCCATCCAGGGACGTGAGGTAGTGGCGCAGGTTGCCGCTCCCCTCGCCCTGGGCGAAGGTCTCCAGTTCGGCCTTGAAGGAGGAGGGGAGCTTGAGGCGTCCCTTCTCGTCCACCGTGGCCGGTGAGTTTCCGCGAAGTCGCAGCACCAGCAACGCCTTTCAACCGGTCGTCCGGGGAAGTTCCGGGGTGCGGTCTGGACCACCTTGATCCATTTCCGACCACTTTGTTCCACTGGGGACCACCTGAGAGTTTAGAAAGGGGCGGGCTGGCTACAACCCGAAAAGAAAAGCGAATCTTGTCTGTCCTGGAAGCCAGGCTCCACGGCATCCGTTTCCGGGGAGGCTCCCGGGTGCGAAAAAAACACGTCCTTCCCGGCCGGTGCCGAGTCTGGCCCTCACGGCCTCCGGCCACGTATCCTGATCCTTCACCTTTTTCCAGGAGTCAGGTCCATGACCATCAAGATCGGCATCAACGGATTCGGGCGCATCGGCCGCGTGCTGTTCCGCGCGGCGGCGAAGGAATTCAAGGACATCGAGATCGTGGCCATCAACGACCTCCTGGACCCGGAGTACCTGGCCTACATGCTCCGCTTCGATTCGGTCCACGGACGCTTCCCGGGCGAAATCAGCGTGGAGGGCAGCACCCTCATCGTGGACGGCAGGCGGATCCGCCTCACGGCCGAAAAGGACCCTGCGGCGCTGCGGTGGAACGAGGCCGGGGCCGACATCGTCATCGAGTCCACGGGCCTCTTCCTCACCCATGACGCGGCGGCGAAGCACCTGGCCGCCGGGGCGCGGAAGGTGATCATGTCCGCCCCCAGCAAGGACGACACGCCGATGTTCGTCTACGGCGTGAACGACAAGGCCTATGCGGGCGAGACCATCCTCTCCAACGCCAGCTGCACCACCAACTGCCTCGCCCCCGTGGCCAAGGTGCTCCACGACACCTTCGGCATCAAGCGCGGCCTCATGACCACGGTGCATGCGGCGACGGCCACGCAGAAGACCGTGGACGGTCCCAGCAGCAAGGATTGGCGCGGCGGCCGGGGCATCCTGGAGAACATCATCCCCAGCAGCACCGGCGCGGCCAAGGCCGTCGGCAAGGTCATCCCCGAGCTGAACAAGAAGCTGACCGGCATGTCCTTCCGCGTGCCCACGTCGGACGTCTCGGTGGTGGATCTCACGGTGGAGCTGAAGACCGAGACCACCTACGAGGCCATCTGCGCCGCCATGAAGGCCGCCTCGGAGGGCCCGCTGAAGGGCGTGCTCGGCTACACCACCCAGAAGGTGGTCTCCACCGACTTCCGCGGGGATTCCTGCCCCTCCGTCTTCGACGCCGAGGCGGGCATCATGCTGGATCCCACCTTCGTCAAGGTGGTGGCCTGGTACGACAACGAGTGGGGCTATTCCGCCAACCTCCTGCGGATGCTCCGCGTGGTGGCGTCCCGCTAGCTGCCCGCGCCCGTCAGGCCGGACCGGCCGGGGCCAGGGGTCTGGGTGCGGTGGGCCAGGGCCGTCCAAGGATGTAGCCCTGGCCCCAGGGTACGTCCGCGTCCATGACGGCCTCCAGTTCCTCCAGGGTCTCGATGCCCTCGGCGATGAACCCCAGGTGCATCCGCTGGGCGAAATGCGCCAGGGCATTGAGGAGGGCGGCCTGGTAGGGGCGGCGGTGCACCTGCTCCACCAGGCTCCGGTCCGCCTTGATGAAATCCGGCGCCAGCCGCGCGACATGCCCGAGGCTGGCCACCCCCGCGCCGAGGTCGTCCACGGCGATGCGGAGGCCGGCTTCCCGCAGGCGCGCCGCATGGCCCCGCAGGGCCTCCATGTCGTGGATGCGCTGCCCCTCGGTGAACTCCAGCACCACCCGGTCCGCGGGGAAGGGCAGGGCCTCCAGCCAGCGCGGCAGGGCGGTCCAGAACCCCTCCGCCTCCAGGCTGAGGGGTTCGAGATTCACGAAGTGAAGCAGGTCCGGAGCGTCCTCCGAGGCCAGGGCCCGGAAGGTCTCCTCCAGGCAGAGCAGGTCCAGGGCCAGTCGCTGGGCGGGGGCCAGTTCCGGGGCCTGGAGCAGCGGGCCCATCGGGTGGGCCTCCCCCTCGCGGTCCACGTGGCGCGTCAGGTACTCCTGGGCGACCCACAGGTGGTCCCGGAGGCGGTACATCGGCTGGACATGGGCGACGATCCGGCGTTCGCCGGCCAGCAGGCTCTGGAGGATGCCCTGGGGCATGGAAGACTCCCGGAGGGGCGGCCAGTGTACCGCTTCGGCAGGCCCGGGCTTCGGCTGAAGCCCCGCCGGCGCTAGGCTTGGGAATGGAGGCGGCATGAGGACGGTGGTGATGGGCGCGGGGCGGTCGGGGCTGGCGGCAGCCCGTTTCCTGGCGTCCCGGGGGGAGGAGGTGGTCCTGACGGATGCGCGCCTCGACCCGGCGCCGGACCTCCTGACGGATCTCGCCGCCGCCGGCGTGCCCGCGGTCTGGGGCTCCCATCCCCTGCCGCTCCTGGACGGCTGCCGGGAGGTGGTGATCAGCCCCGGCATCCCACGCACCGCGCCCTTCGCCCTGGAAGCCCTGAGGCGAGGCATTCCCGTCATCGCTGAAGTCGAGCTGGCCCACCGGGTCTTGAGGGCGCGGGCGGATGGGGGACGGGTGCTGGCCGTGACGGGCACCAACGGAAAGAGCACCACCACCGACCTCGCGGCTCACCTGCTGCGGGCTGCGGGACTCCCCGCGGTCGCCTGCGGCAACCTGGGCCTGCCGTTCCTGGAGGCCGTGGGCGCCGCGGAGCCGGGCACGCGTTTCGTGGTGGAACTGAGCAGCTACCAGCTGGAATCCGTGGCGGCCTTCCGGGCCGAGGCCTCGGCCTTCCTGAACCTCACGCCGGACCATCTGGCGCGCCATGGCGACCTCGAAGGCTACCGCCAGGCGAAGCTGCGGGTCTTCGAGCGCCAGGGGCCCGGGGACCTCCGCGTCGTTCCCCTGGGCCATCCCGAGTGGTGGGGGGATGCGCCCGGCGGCGGGACGGCGGCCTGCTTCGGGTGGGCCCCCTGCGAGGCCTGGTGCGATGCGGAGGGCCTCCTGCATCTCGGGGGCGAGCAGCTCCTTCCGCGAGGCGAGCTGCAGATCCCGGGGGACCACAATGTCGAGAACGCCCTGGCAGCGGCCCTCCTGGCCCGCCACGGCGGGGCGGACCCTGCCTCGATCCGCGCGGGATTGCGGAGCTATCCCGGCCTGGCCCACCGCATCGCCTTCTGCGGAGAGATGGGCGGGGTGAGGGCCTACAACGATTCCAAGGGCACCAACGTGGACGCCACCCTCACGGCCATCCGCTCCCTTCCGGGTCCCCTGGTGCTGCTCCTCGGCGGGCAGGACAAGGGCGCCACCTATGCGCCCCTCAGGCCGGCACTGGAGGGCAAGCTGAGACGGCTGGTGCTCCTGGGCGAGGCGATCCCCCAGCTCCTGAGGGATCTCGGGGATCTTCCCCACGACGTGGTGCCAGCCTTCGACGATGCCGTGGCGCGAGCCCTCGCCCTGGCCCATGCCGGAGACCAGGTGCTGCTCAGCCCCGCCTGCGCCAGTTTCGACCAGTTCAGCAACTTCGAGGAGCGGGGCGACCGCTTCGAGACCCTTGTGCGGACCTGGGCCGGGGCCTGAACGACGGGAGGGGAGCCTTCGCCCCCCTCCACGCCGCACGTCCGTCCCTGCGCCGACCTCAGGCTTTCCTTGGACCCGGGCCCCGCATCGGGGGCGGGAAGAGGCAGAGGCCGAGCATCACCACCTGGGTGGCGATGAAGATCATGAGGGCGGTGAATCCGTTGGTGGTGAACCCGTAGGAATGCAGGCCCACGCCCAGGAGGTTCACGCCGAACCAGGAGAAGCTGGTGATGATGTTCCCGAAGATCGCCATCGCCATGAGGCCGCGCTCCCGGATGTAGCCGGCCCAGCGGGCGTGCAGGATGATGGCGTTCCAGAGCACGATCATCAGGGCGCCGTTCTCCTTGGGATCCCAGCCCCAGAAGCGGCCCCACGACTGGTCGGCCCAGATGCCGCCCAGCACGGTGCCCACGAAGCTGAAGAACAGGGCGAAGCAGATCACGCCGTAGGTCATGTCCATGAGGGCCCGACCGGTTTCAGGGTCGTCCCCGGCGCCGGAGAGGCCCCGGATCCACCGCCAGAAGGTCCAGCCGATGGCCAGCGCCCCCGCGAGGAAGGTGCCGCTGTAGCCGATGGTGATGGTGACGACGTGGGTGGCCAGCCAGAAGTTGGAATCCAGCACCGCGCGCATCATCTCCATGGTGTCGCCGTCGGTGGCCAGGTGCTGGGCCACGATGAGCGAGGCGAAGCCCGCGGCGGCGGCCACCGCCGTGCCGAATCCCTTCCTGTAGAGCCGCTCCAGCACGATCCCGAGGATGACGGCACCCCAGCCCACGAACACGGCGGAGGAGTAGAGGTTGGTCACGGGCGGGCGCCCCTGGAGCACGATCCGGAAGGCGAGTCCGGTGGTGTGGACGATGGCGCCTGCCACCAGCAGCGCGAACGCCGTGGGCTGGAGGATCTCGGACTTCCACATCCAGGAGATGAACAGCGCGAGGAGAGCGCAGACGTAGATGACCATGCCGAGGTAGAAGGGCTCGGTGCGGTTGAAGAGCGCCTCATGGCCGGCCTCGCGGACGGCTCCGGGGCGCTCGGCCTCGAAGCGCGACTCGAGCTGCCGGGTGACGCTGTTGAAGGCCTGGGCGTCCCCGGAGGCATAGGCGGTACCTGCCTGGGCGAAGAGCGGCAAGTCGGGATGCATCGTCCCGCCCGCGGCGGCCTTCTGGAGGGCCTCGCCTACGCTCTCCCAGGCATCGGGCCTCTGCCCGGGCAAGGGCGGGAGGGGCCGGAACTGGGCGAGCTTGGCCAGGTCCGCCTGGCGCTGGGCGGCCTCGGGGGTCCCGAGGGTCTGGAGTTCGAAGGCCAGCCCCTGGGTCCCGGCGAGCTGCATCGTGTTGCGGAGCTTGTAGTAGAGGTAGACGCGCTCGTAGAGGTTGGTCACGGCGGTCTGGAAGCGGGTGCGCTCCTTGGGATCCACGGACTGGGCGGCCATGGCCTGGTCCTGGATGTCCTGGAGGTGGGGACCGAGGGTGTCGAAGCTGAAGTAGCGGTCGGGGGTCTGCTTCAGGCCGATGAGCCCGAGCACGTCCGGATCATTGATCACGAAGACCGGCTGCTGGTCGGCGACCTGGGGGCGGAACAGCAGGTCCAGCAGCCATTCGTCGGCGCTGATGGCGCGGCCCTCGTAGCGGAAGCTCTGCTGGCTCCGGATGACCAGCAGGGAATTGCGGGCCACGGAATCCAGGGGTTTCACGCGACCCCCCTCCAGCACGGGGAGGCTCGCGTAGCGGTGGATCGCGAATCCCCGCACCTTGCCCTGGGGCAGCATGGCGAAGACGACGCCGGCCAGGGCCACGGCAGCGGCCAGCCAGGGGAACGCCTTGGAAAGCTTCATGTGTCAGCCCTCCTTCTTCTGGGACTGCCGCCGCTTCATCGAGCGGCGCAGGGTGAGACCGAAGTGGATCAGGAGCCCGAGGGTCACCAGCACGCAGGAGATGTAGGGGATCAGCCAGCCCGGGTTGTCCACCACCTGGAGGATGGAGAGGCGGTCCCCCTGGCCGTAGCTGGCCTGGTAGAAGGCCTTCCCGTCGTAGCGGAGGGGCTGGTTCATGTAGATCAGGACGTCCCGTTCCTCGTGGGTATTGGGATTCGACAGGTGGATCAGGCTGGAGAAGTTCTTGGGGATGTTGGTGCCCGGGTAGACGTCGTGGCTGAACTTCTTGAGGGTGATGGCGTAGGGGAGGTAGATGCGGAGCGGCCGGATGAGCATCCGGTAGGAGTGGCCGGCATAGGTGAAGCCCTGCGGGGTGGTCAGGTCGGTGGAGACCAGCCAGGTCCCGAAGTCCCGTCCGCCCGCCATGGGCTCGATGAAGGCGGTGGTGTGGTTGATGTCGTTGTCCTGGGTGACGGGCGGCTTCTCGACCACCTTCACCTCGGTGCCCACGCCGGTGGTGGCCATGGAGGGGGGATCCCCGGGGCCCAGGCGGCTCAGAGTGGCGTTCCTGAAGAAGCGCTTCACCCGGATCTTCAGCGGGGTGCCCGGGATGGCGACGGTCCCCTCCCGCTCCAGGAGGGTATCGGGCACGGAGTAGACGTCGTCGAAGGCCGGATCCGTCGTGTCAATGACCGCAAGCTCCATGTGCCGGGGGCTCTCGACGTAGTTGACGGTCTGGCCCACCTCGATGGCCATGTTGGTTTCGATCTGGAAGGCGCCTGCGGCGAACTTCCCGGCGATGAGGAGGATGAGGCCCACGTGGACGATCCAGAGGCCACTCTTCCGCCAGGTGAAGTCCAGGCGCTGGATGGTGGACACCACGAGGTTCACCACCAGCACGGCCCCGACCAGGGTGCCGCCGGGGAAGATCGGGATGGAGAAGCTCGAGGTGCCGGGCTGCCACCAGACCAGCACGGAATGCATGTAGACCTTCACCGCCCCGAGGGTGCCCAGGTGGACCTGGGCGATGGTGCACAGGAACACCAGGGCCAGCAGGAGGGCCAGGGAGACGATGGTGAGTTCGAAGGAGCCGAGGGCCTTCCAGAGTCGGCGGAGGAGGGATGTGTCAGTCAAGGCGGATGCTCCCCATCAGGCGCATGAACGCGGGTTTGGCCTGGCCCACGGGACCGGGCGCGCCGTCCATCTTCAGGAACCAGGTGTTGCCGTCGGAGGTGGTGATCAGGCCGGCGACGGTGCGGCTCGCCCCCTTGCCCGTCCCGGTGAAATCGAAGGCGGCGAGTTCGCCCGCCTTGGTCCGGACGACCGTGCGCTGGGCGGCCTCGGCCGCCGCATCAAGGGGAGGGAGGCCGAGCTGGTTCCGCCAGCGGTTCACGTTGGCGAGCTCCCCGCCGGCGGTTCCCGGCAGCATCACGACGGAGACATCCACCTTGCCGGCCACCGGGGGCTTGAGGGTGGCGGCACGCATGCCGCTTCCGGGCTCCTGAGTCCAGCCCTCGGGAAGGGTCCATTGCAGGTGGGCCTGGGCCGGCGCTCCGGCTCCGCCCGGCATGGCGCCGGGCGGCATACCCATCGGCGGCATGGCCTGGGCTGCCGCGGAATCGCTGCCCTTGGGGACGCGGTAGTGGGCCACCTGGCTGGTGTTGCAGCCGGCGGCCAGACCTAGGAACAGGATGGGCAGCCCCGCACGTCCGAGGACGCGGGCGCGGCCACGCAGGGAGGGGGGAATGGAGTGGGGGGTCCGCATGCCTGCCAGCCTACCGTCAGTTTCTGTCCAGACACAGAGCTGGATGATCGGAATCACAGGGGAAAGGTGTGTGACAAATGCTTGACAAACGTGGCGATGAGGGCATAGATCTCCTGAAGTGAAGGAATGCCCACCTTGGATCCCTGGATTCCCTACCGCGACCTACGCTTTGCCGGACCCCGCGAACACCCCTCGGCGGGCCCCTGCTTCATCGTGGAGGGGCGCATCCTGGTGGAGGACCTGCTCGCCTGCGCGGCCGCGGGGGGGCCCAGAGTCGTCTCCATAGCGGCGACCCCCGCCGCGGCCCGGGCGCTCGCCGCACGGGTCCCCCCGGGCGTGGACCTGCTGGTGGCTGAGGCCTCGCGCTTGTCGGAACTCGCGGGCTTCTCCTTCCACCGGGGCGTGCTGGCCTGCGCGACGGTGCCTCCGGCCCCGCCGGAGGCGGCCTTGAACCGCGCCCGCAAACTGCTGGTGCTGCCGCGCCTCCACGACAGCGAGAACCTGGGTCTTCTCCTGCGCAGCGCCGCCGCCCTGGGCCTCGACGGCGTGCTCGCGGGACCGGGGCCGGGCCTCTGGAGCCGCCGGACGGTGCGCGTGTCCATGGGCGCCGTGTGGCGCATCCCCGTGTGGCGGGCGGAGGATCCCTGGCCTGTGCTGGAGGCGTGGCGCGGGGCGGAACCCGGCTCGGAGGCGGTGGCGGCGGCCCTGGTGCCGGGCGCGGAGGATGCCCGCGCCTGGCGGCCCGCGGCCCGCTGCGCCCTCGTGATGGGGCCCGAGGACACCGGCCTGGATCCGGCCCAGGTGGCCCGCTGCGAGCGCGCCGTGGCCATCCCCATGGCCTCGGGCATGGACAGCCTGAACGTGGCCGCCGCCGGGGCGATCCTCATGTTCCGGATGGGGGAGCGCGGGGTTCAGGGATAGATCACGGTCACCTGGAAGAGGCCCTTGTACTCGCCTCGGGCCAGTCCGGGCGCCAGATGCAGCGTGGCCCCGACGTGGAACCTCAGGCCCCCTTCGGGCAGGCAGCCCCCCGGGCGGACCTCGGTGGTGAAGCCGTCCACCTGCAGGTGCCCCCCAGGGCCTGTGAGGGTCGTCCGCGCGGGGAGCTGGATCTGGTAGTCCGTCCCCGCCGGTCCCGTCAGGAGGAAGGCCGCCGGCTGCGGAGTGCCCGAGAGCAGCATCGGTGCCGAGGCTCCTGAGGCGCGGAAGCCGCCCGTCGGCGCCACGGTGACCGAACCGGGCAGGCTCCCGGGCAGGAGGCCAGCGAACTGGAGGGGCTTCGTGCACTGGAGGGTGAGCGGCGCCCGGAGGCGGGCCTGGATGCGGAAGGACTCATGGGACGTCCCCCAGCCCGCCTCCAGGACGCGGACCAGGATCATGGCCTGGGTGCCCATGTAGAGGCCGCCCGGGACGCCGGCGGCCACGTCCAGGGTGCCGCCCAGCCGGACCTCCGCCTGGCCCGTGCCGTCGAAGGTCCCTTCCAGGCTGGACCGGGGACCCTGGAAGGCGGCCACCCGGACCTGACCGCCCCGGGGACGGGTGAGCATGGGGGAGGGCGGATCCACCCGGACGACGAAGCGCCCCCGGGGGGGGCCGGTGATCCGGAAGCGCGCGGGGGTGGCCCTCGGAGGCGGGGCGCCCTGCAGGCCGCCCCCTTCGGGCACCAGGTCGCCCTCGGCCGTGAGGGTCAGGCGCCCTCCGGCGGGCTGGACCAGGAGGCCTCCGAAATCGAGGTGCTCCACGACCTGGATCGTGGCCTTGCGGTCTTCGGCCTGGAGGTGGAGGGCCGAAAGGAGGGCGAGGGCAAGCAGGAGGGGTTTCATGGCGGACTCCCGGAGTCGGTGGGGGGGGCGAGCCGGCGCTCGTAGGGGCGGTTGCCCCCGCGGAAGAAGTGGGCGGGGAGCGACTGGAGGGCGCGGTGGGCCTCGGCCTGGGTGACGAAGTGTCCGTAGCAGACCAGTCGCAGGGGACGTCCGCCCCGGCTCTGGGGAAGATCCCGCGTGAACACCCCCGCGGCGCGCGGGCCCAGCTCGCGCCGGGCCGCCGTGAGGGTCGCCTCCTCGTACGCGGCCACCAGCACCACCGTCCAGGAGCCCGGCCCCACGGCCGAGGGTGCCATCGGCGGGCTGGGCGGGAGGGCCGGCGGTGGCTTCACCGGCGGAGCGGGTGGCTGGATCGGAGCGGCCTTCGGAGGGGGCGGTGCAGGGGCAGGCGTGGGGCGCGGCGGCGGAGCCGGAGGGGAGGCAGGGACGGATGCGGGACGGGGCGCGGGAGCCTCCTGGGCGGGCTCGACGATGACGTCGCAGCCGTCCAGGAAGTTCCGCTGGCCGTCAATCCTGAACCGGCGGGGCTCGAAGGGCCGGAGCTTCATCCTCGCCGTCTCCTCGGCGGTCACCCGCAGCAGGTAGTCCCCGTGGGGCAGGTCCCGGAATTCGAAGTAGCCGTCGTAGGCGCTGCGGAGCACCTTCACCCGCTCGCCCGCCGCCGTGCAGAGCTCGATCTCGAGGCCGGGAAGCTCCCGGGAGACGCCTGCCTGGCGGATCCGCGTGGTGCCGGCCACTTCCCCGAAGGTGGAGACGGGGAAGTCGAGCCGCGCCACCTTGCCAGGCCGGGGAACGATGGTGAAGGCCTTCACGGTGGCCTGCTGGGCCGCATCCGGCAGGCTCGACTCGTCGAGGGAGACATCCATCTCCTGGCCGCGCGGGAGCTGGGTGATGAAGGTGACGCGCGGATCATCCACCTGGCTGGCGGGGCGGGTCTCGCCCACCTTGAAGCGCGTGCCTTCGATCACGGCCTCGCCGGGATCCCGCCGCCCGTTCCCGTTGGCATCCAGGAAGGCCTCCGCCGAGACGGCCCCCTGGCCGGTCATGGTCAGGGCATCGGTCACGATCCGGCCGGTGCGGGGCTCCCGCCCCAGGGAGACCTGGAAGCGCAGGAACGCCGCGAGGTTGTTCCGGTCCTTCTGGAGGTCGAGCCCGAAGCCGAAGCGCCCCGTCGTCTTCGCCAGGCCGGCGAGGGCCAGGGGGGGGCCGGTGCCCGGTCCCAGGCTTCGCAGTCCCGCCCGGATCTGCAGGCCCCCCTCGGTGCGGTACTCGCCCTGGGCATTCCAGCCCTTCAACTGGCTGCGCCCCTCGCTCCGGTGGTAGGTGACGTCGCCCTGGAAGGAGACCTGCGACCAGAACCGGCTGACCAGGAGGCTGGCTTCGAGGGGCGCATCCGGCTGCTGCGGGTTCCGGAAGCGGGCCAGCGACAGGGCCAGGTTGAGCTGGGCCACCTGGACGCCCAGCTGGGCGCGTTCGCGCTGGGCGTTGCTCTGGTCGGTGTAGTCCTCCCGCTCCAGGCCGAGCGTGAAGAAGAGGGGCATCCGGCCGAGGCGGCCGGAGGCGGAGAGGTCCGCACCGTAGGACGAGGTGAGCAGCTGGCCCGCCCCCGCGAAGGTCGTGCCCCCGTAGCTGCTGGGCTGGAATCCGTCCCGGAAGGCCGCGCCGCGCAGGGTCAGGGAGGAATAGCCCAGGCCGGTGCGGAGCATCACCTGGGCCGCCCGGCCCGGTGGCCTCCCCTCGGCGCGGTCCTGGGCGCCGGTGATCTGGAGCGCCAGGTAGGGGAACAGGCCCTGGAGACCCACCACGCCGTAGGTGTGGGAGCCATCGGCGAAAGGGATCCGGGAGGCGCCGGCCTGCAGGGCCAGGGAGCCACCCAGGCCGTACTCAGCCGTGGCCAGGTAGGCGGTCTGGTCCAGGACCGGCGCCGTCGCTCCGAGCGCCAGGGCGGTGTCGAAGGTGGGCCGGACCGCCGCGATCCCGTAGTAGAAGGTGCCCGGAGGCGGCTGATCCTGGGCGATATCCAGGCGGAGGCGCTCCTCCCGCTCCTGGCCCTGGGGGCCGTGGAAGACCAGGCGGAACTCGTTCAGGCCGAACCGCAGGGGCACCTCGGGGAACTCGTAGCGGCCATCGGGGCGGGACCGCTGGAAGCCCACCAGTCCTCCGTTCTGGAAGAATTCCACCGACCAGCCCTCGGGCAGCTCGCCGCGGAAGGTGCGGGTGGCGAAGCGGGTCCGGTAGGCCACGGGGAAGTTGTCCAGGCTCAGGCCCCGCCCCTGGGGCAGTCCCCCTGCGAGTTCCAGGGTGGGAGTCGTGGGCAGGTCGCCCAGCGCCACCCGCCGGGCGTGGAGGGGGCCCAGGATCCCGCCCCGGGGGTCTTCCCGGAAGAGGGTCCCGCGGGCATTTCGCCAGCGCCCGTCGGGATCCCGGCTTGCGTATCCGTAGGCGCTCATCCAGAGGAGGTCGCCGGCCATCGCGACGGTCCCGGAGGACCGCGTGCCGGGCTGGCCGGAGATCCGGCTCGCGCTCGCGGAGAGGTCCACGAAGGGAATATCCGCGAAGGCGTAGGGGGTGGGCGCGGGGCGGCCCACGGGGCCTTCGGGAGCCTCGCCGTAGCGCCGCATCCCCTCGTGCCCGAACCGGCGGTCCCGCTCCCAGGCCTCCTGGATGGGCAGTCGCTCGCGAGCCTTCAGGACCAGGGCGGAGCCCTTCGGGTCCACCTCCACCTGGAGGGGGAACCATTCGGCAAGCAGGCGGGCCTCGACGTAGATGTCCCGGGCCTGGCGCTCGGCCGTCCCCCGGGCGAGGGGACGGCGCCTGCCCTCGGATGTGACCTCTCCGCGGGCCAGGTCCAGGTCGAAGCGCCGCGACTCGGCGATGAAGAAGCCCTCGGCGCGCCCTTTCGAACGGTCCACCTGGATGCCGAACCCCAGGAGGCGGCAGAGTTCCCCGAGGGGCACCAGCGTGCCGCCGGGGACCGGGAAGGCCTCGAGTCCATCCCCGAGGGGCGTCCCGTCGAGGTAGGGCTGCAGGAGGATCATGTCCGCATCACTCCGCGTGGCGAGGGGAACCTCCTGGGCCGCCAGGCAGAGGCCGAAAACCGTCGCTGCCAGGCGGTGGGGGCGGCGCATGCTAGGACAATCAGGTGAGGTCGAGGGTCGCCACGACGGGCACCTGCTTGTAGTCCCTGGGGGTGAAGGTCACCCTCAGGCGCCCGTTCCGGAGGGCCAGGCCCTTGGCGCCGGGCAGGTCGAGGCGCAAGTGCCGGGAGGATAGGTTGTGGTAGATGACGGCGCCGGCCAGGGGCAGGACCACCACCGGCCGCCCCGAGGCGGGCTCCCATCGGACCTGGATCTCTCCCCCGAGGCTCCGGTTCCCCTCCCGCTGCAGGTCAAGAGCCAGCACCGGTGTGCCGTCCTGCTTCGGGGCCTCGAGCTTGAGGTTGGCCAGGCTCGCACTGCCGCGGACAGTCCCGTGCCGGACGATCACCGGGATCGAGATCCCGAAGAGGGTCTTGATGTCGAAGGAGATGGCACCCGGCGTCTCGGCGTCCAGGGGCTTGGGCGGCTCCACGGGCGGGATGGCCTGGAACAGGAGGTGGGATCGGTACTCCCCGTCCGGCAGCCCTTCGGGCTTGCGGAGCTGGAGCCGCACCGTCTGCGTCTCGCCGGGCTCGAGTTCCACCTGGCGGGGCGAGTAGCGGACCAGATCCGAGGCGGTGATTTCGCCGGGTTTCTTGTTCCGCTCCTCCAGCCTCCCCTCGGGCAGCATGTCCATCTCCTTGAAGAGGATCCGGTAGGTGCTCTTCTGGGAGCCCACGTTGCGCAGCGCCACCTCCGCCGACCGTTCGCGGCCTTCGAGCACCACGCGGGTCGGCATCACCATCAGGTCCCCCGCACCTCCCTTCGGCTGGGCCAGGAGGGGAAGGGCCGGGAGGAGCAGCAGCAGGGCCAGGGACAGCGGGCAGGGGATGCGCATGGAGACCTCGGGAAAGAACGCTCAAACGGGGGTCACGCCAGTGAGCGGCGTGACCCCCGGAACCTCCCGCCTGGGGAGGGTGGCGGCATCACATGTAGGAGACACGGACCTCGAACGCTCC
>DAIDKC010000288.1 GCA_027451045.1 Holophagaceae bacterium
GAAGACGCCCCGGGCATCCATCCATGTCGTGGGGGCCGGGTCGAGCACGATGAGACCCGGATCCTGGTGGAGGGCCACGTCCACGGGAAGACCCGCTTCCAGGCCAGCGCTCTTGGCAAGCCGGTCCACCATCCAGAGCCGAGGGGTGCGGCTCGCCTCAGGACTCCGGAAGCCGAGGGGACGTCCCACCAGCCCGGGCTCCTGAAGCCGGGCGAGTTGGAATGGAAGCTCGGGGACCCACACCGCCAACATGGACTACATGCACCCCGACCTGGGGGGATCCAAGCATTGCGAAAAAAAGACGAACGCGCTACCCTTCATCCTGCAGATGTGAGCCCTCAACTCGGCTCGTGGCGAAGGCACGCTCCAACGTTGAACACGGGCATGATGGGGGCCACGATCCGGGAGATCCCATGTGTGGACGCGTGGCAGTAAAGAAGGGCTTGACAGGTCTGGTCCTCGAACACCTGGGTGCCCAGGGGATCACCGATGACTGGCTTGTGCCCAACCCGAACCTCTCACCCACGAACCTGATCCCAGTCGTCCGGCTCATCGATGGGAGGCGGATGGCCACCAGCTACATCTGGGGTTTCCTTCCCCCGAATGCGCCGAGCCGCGGGTTCATCAGTGAATACTTCACCTTCAATGCCCGGGACGACAAGCTCGCCACGGGCCGCCTCTACGCCAAGCCGTTCCAGGCCCAGCGTTGCCTCATCCCGGTCAGCGCCTGGTTCGAGTGGCCGAAGCCCCCGGGCGCCAAGAAGGGGTTGCCCTGCACCATCGTCCCGACCGGCGTGGACATGTTCGTCTTCGCGGGGCTGTGGGGGATATGGACAGATCCGGAGACCGGCATCGAACACGGCACGGCCACGGTGATCACCACCGCGCCGAACGAACTCATCGCCGACCTCCCCCACCACCGGATGCCCGCGGTCCTGGGCCCATCGGAGTGGGGGACGTGGCTGGCGACCTCGACACCGCAGCCGGAGCTTCAAGCCCTTCTTGGTCCGGCCGCACCAGAGCTCATGGATGTGACGGTCGCGGGTCCACACGAATTCAGGCTGTAGCTGCGCTTCGGTGAATCGCCCGCCAGGGATCCTGCCCTCTATGCCATCCCTGGGATTCGGACCTCAGCCTTGGCCAGGGTCTGGCTCGTCACCGCCTTCGACCCGGGGACGGTTGGACAGCCTGTGACGAATTAGGTTCCTTGAGAGGGCTAGGCGCCAACGGCTCCTGCAGCGCACCGGTTCGCTTGGAATTGGCCCAATCCGCTTGGAGCCGCTCCCTGCGCCTCTGCTCGTGCCGAAGAACCAGCCAGGGGTCTACTCCTCCCCCTCCTGCCGGTCCAGCAGGTCGGCGAGGGTCCACCACGCCGGGTCCTCCTCCTGCAGGTGGGCTGCCAGGGCGGCCATGGCCAGGGCCGCGGGACTGCCTTGTGGTATTTCCTGCTCCGCGTCCTTGGCCGGCCACGGAATGGCGGCGAAGGGGATACTGCCGATGGGATGGACCATCGGCTGAGCCAGGTCCACCCGCCAGAACGGCACCGGGACCAGTGCTACCTGGCCGTTTTTCGGCTCCGGCCTGACCCGCTGCAGGGCCAGATGGGGTTCCCCGAAGAACAGCCTGGGGATGTCCTGCTTGGCCAGCAGGATCGGCATGGTCTGGGCTGCCCAGATTTCCCGCCCCGCCACCGTGGTGGCCACCTCCACCTCCCTCTGCGTCGTCCTCCCCGGAAATGGGACCTGTTCCAGCAGTCGCCGACTGAGCTCCTGATGGCCATGGAAATGCTCCCCGCGCTCCCCAGGGGGGCGCAGGTTCAGGGGCACCCACTCCGGCTGCACGGCTAGGCTCGCCCGAACCCCATCCAGGATCCGGGTGGTCAAGGTCGGCGCCAAGTGGTCCGCCAGGAAGCCCGCCAGGACCGGCTCCACGCCCGGCGAATGCGTGGAGTGCACCATCCGGCTGGTCATCGAATCGAAGGCTTCCGGGTCCTTCCGAAAGTGGCTCAAGAGCGCCTCCAGCGTGGCGCTCACCTCCGAGTGAAGATCCCGCGGGATCGGTGTCCCATCGATCGAGTACGGGACCTGCCGCCACACGGGGCGCCGGCAGTAGATCTCCGCCACCGCGACCCAGACCTGCGAGGGCGGGATCTGGATGGGCTCTCCCCACCAGGGACTGGACGACGGCGAGGCCGAGTTCGGTGAGCTCATGTCTTCCTCCTATCGAATTCCAATGCGTCAATCCCTGCCTTTGCAGGGCGAACAAGGTGGACTTCCGTGCCACGGGCAAACCAGGGAACATCGCCAGATCTCTCAGGGCAGTGTTCGCAACATTGCGGGCCCACCGTTTCGCATCCGCCGTGTGGCCCGCTTGGACGTCCAGGCCCACGGCTGACCTGATTTGGCGCCGCAAGGGGTCGAGGATGCCGGCCGCCGCCACTCCGGGCGCCCCAGGCCAGTCGAGTTGGAGCCAGGCCTGAGCCCTAGCAGCACATCCATCCAACCAGCGATATGGATAGCGAGGATCGCCGTCGAGCGTATCTAAAGAGATCCTTGCCAGCCTCCGGGCCCAGGTATTCAGTGACCAGGCGGCCCTGGAGCTGCCCGCGAGATCCAGATCCCTGGGTGGATCAACCAGGAGCGCCTCCGGAATGGTTCCGGCATGGTGGAGGTCGTCCCGGATCTGCCGGTAGAGGGCCCGCCAGGCCCTGACCTCGGCCCCTCGTTGGTGGGTTTTCGCTTGGGGAAGGATCAGCCGACCGTCTGCCCTTTGTACGCTCGCGCCGTAATTGCATCCGACCTGGTCTCGGGCCCGCCCGGGGGTAATGTGCAGGGCGCAGTGAGCTGCGTGGAATGCGTCTACCAGCAATCGCGTCATCTCTCCCCGGCCTCCCTCTCGGTGGAGCACCTGGAGGTGACCTCTGGGGGCAAAGGCCCGCCAGGAACCCTCTGGTAGCAGCACCGGGGGGAAGACATTGAGGTGGCCGTGGTGATGGGGCTCCCCAGCCCGGTTGCGCCCATGGACGATCGCGAACATGAGGGGCCGTCCAGGGACGTACTCAATCCTGGAGTTGTAGGCCTGCTCCCGCCCTCCTCTGCTAATTCGTGTCGCTTTCATTGAAATCTGGCGGTGCAGCTCCGTGATCAAGGGAATGTGGACGAGTTCGGGCGAAACCCAACCGGTCTCGATCGCCTCGCTGGCCTCGGCCGGGAGCGTGAAGAGGATCTCGTGGGGGGGCGTGGTCACCCTGAGGCGCCGCGGCAGGAGTTGGCGACCATCCCGGTCACGGCCCCAGCAGAGCTGAGTCACCAGATCCAGGGGAAGGATCCCTGCAGCGAGTTCTTCCGGGAGGAGCCCGACAGGCAGCCAGAGCTCGGGGTCCAGGAATAGGATCCTGGGCCGGCCGTCAGCCCCAGCGAGCTCCGGGTGGTGGGGCAGCACCTTACCCATCTCCCGCCTGGATAGCAGATGGTCGGTCAGGTAGTGCCTCCACGCATCGGCGGACCCCGGGGAATGCCGGGGTCCGCTGTCTGCGTGCAGAACGTCAAGGTCCACCTCAGGCCTGGTCGGGCTGGACCGTGGGAAGGCCATCGATGGCCTTCCGGACCTGGCTGTGCCCGTGGATGAGCAGCAGGCTGAGCAGGCCGGCGGTGTCGATGGCCCGCTGACTGGCGAGGGCCTGGAGATCCTCCCAGAGCTCCAGGCCTGCCCCGTGGAGCTCCGCTTTCACCTGCCGTCGCTGTTTCCCTGCCTGAAGGCGCCGGGCCTCGAGCACGAGCATGCTGGTCCTGGTTTTCATGGTTCCCTCCAAAGGATGCCCACGTGGGCAGCCAAACTTTGGAACGGAAATACCTGACCTGGCTGCACTAGGCTCGTTTTTTTTCAATTCTGGCCTGGAATGGCCCAAACTCTCGAACGGGGATCCTCTTTTTACACTTTCGCAAGTCGCACTCAATGATACGATCATGGTCGTGGCCTTTGCTCCCATTGTC
>DAIDKC010000289.1 GCA_027451045.1 Holophagaceae bacterium
AACCCCACGAGCGCGAGCAGCAGGCCGAGCGCCAGGCCCCACGCCAGATCGCGCAAGGCTCGACGCAGCCCATCCGCCGGACGCAGCACCGGAGCGTGCAGCACAACGCCTTCGCGGGTCAGCAGCGCGCGCAGGCCCCCCAGCCTGCGCTCCACGCCCCGGGTGACCCGCAGGGTGGAAGCGCCTGGCTGCGCGCGCACGACCAACTCCATGCCAGGCTCGGCGCCGATCCCAGGAGCTGGAGAAGCAGGGGCGCGAGATCATCTACTGCAACATCGGCAACCCCCAGTCCCTGGGGCAGAAGCCCCTCACCTGGAACCGCCAGATCCTGGCCCTCTGCGAGTACCCCGAGCTGATGGCCGCCGCGGCGGGCGCCTTCCCGGTGGATGTGATCGAGACGGCCCGGGCCGTCCTCGCGGGGACGCGGCACGGCCTGGGGGCCTACAGCGAGAGCCGCGGTGTCCGGTTCATCCGGGAGGCCGTGGCCGAGTTCATCCTCGAGCGCGACCACATGCGCGTGGATCCCGACGCCATCTTCCTCACGGATGGCGCCAGCAAGGGGGTGCAGACCATCCTGCGGCTCCTCATCGGCGGGCCGGAGGACGGGATCATGATCCCCATTCCCCAGTACCCGCTCTACTCCGCCACCATCACGCTCTACGCGGGGCGGATGGTGCCCTACTACCTCGACGAGGCCCAGGGCTGGAAGCTCAACCGCGCCATGCTGGAGCAGTCCCTGGCCGCGGCGAAGGAGAAGGGCACCCGGGTGAAGGCCCTCTGCGTCATCAATCCGGGCAACCCCACGGGCGCCGTGCTGGACGAGGAGAACATCGGGATGATCCTGGACTTCGCCCAGGCCCACGGCCTCGCCGTGCTGGCCGACGAGGTGTACCAGGAGAACATCTACCTCGCGGGCGACACCTTCACCTCCTTTGCGAAGGTGCTGCACCAGAAGGATCTCCGGGACGTCTCCCTGTTCAGCTTCCATTCCTGCTCCAAGGGTTTCCTGGGCGAGTGCGGCGTGCGGGGGGGGTATTTCGAATACCGCAACGTCCCCGAGGACGTGGCGGCGCAGATCCTCAAGCTCCAGTCCGTGAGCCTCTGCGCTAACCTGGCAGGGCAGGTGGCCACCTACGCCATGGTGCGGCCGCCGAAGCCCGGAATGCCCTCGTACGAGACCTACGCCGCGGAGCGGAAAGCCGTCCTCGATGCCCTGAAGGAGCGGGCCCGCCTGCTGGCCGAGGGGCTGAACCGCATCGAGGGCATCTCCTGCAACGTCATCGCCGGGGCCATGTACGCCTTCCCCAGCATCACCCTGCCGCCGGGGCGGAGCGACGGCGACTACGCCATGGCCCTCCTGGAACAGACGGGCATCTGCGTCGTGCCGGGCTCGGGCTTCGGCCAGGCCGAGGGTACGGCCCACTTCCGCACCACCATCCTGCCGCCCACCGAGAAGATCCAGCAGGTGGTGGCCAAGCTCGGCGAGTTCCACCGCACCTACAGGTAGGAGAGCCCATGCGTCCTGAGCATCCCATCGTCCTCATCACCGGCGCCTCCAGCGGCTTCGGCGAAGCCACGGCCCGTCTCCTGGCGGCCCGGGGCTGCCACCTGGCCCTGGGCGCGCGGCGCGTGGAGCGCGTGCGGGCCCTGGCCGACGAACTGGCCCGGGCCCATGGCATCCGGACCTTCGCCGGCGCCGTGGACACCCGCCATACCGCCAGCGTGGACACCTTCGTGGCTGAGGCGGCTGAGGCCCTGGGCGGCCTGCACGTCCTGGTGGCCAACGCGGGCCTCGCCAGCGGCACCTACAAGCTGTGGGAGACGCCGGACGAGGACCTTGAGGCCATGATGCGCACCAACGTCGAGGGCGTGGTGAAGACCATCCGCGCCGGTCTGCCGCACCTGCGGAAGGCCGGCTGGGGCCACGTCTTCTTTATCGGCTCCGTGGCGGGCCACCAGGCCTACGAGGGCGGCGGCGTCTACTGCGCCTCCAAGCACGGCGTGAAGGCCATGGCCCAGAGCCTGCGCCTGGAGGTGTGCGGGGAGCCCATCCGGGTGACCTCGGTGGACCCGGGCCTGGCCGAGACCGAGTTCTCCAACGTGCGCCTGAAGGACGATGCCAGGGCCAAGGCGGTCTACCAGGGCATGACGCCCCTCACCGGCGGGGATGTCGCCGAGTGCATCCGCTGGTGCCTGGACCTGCCCGACCACGTGAACATTGATGAACTGATCGTGAAGCCCCGGGACCAGGGCAGCGCCTTCAAGGTCCACCGCCGGGCCTGACCCCCGGCTCCCGCCGACCGGGCCTGCAGTCCCGTGGAAGCCCATTCGGGCTGCGGGGCGCGGCCCCAGTCGCTATCCTGGAGGCTCCTTCCGAGGCCCCCATGCAGCTGGAGCAGTTCCATTCCGAAGTCGAGCGCATCCGCAAGGGCGGCGCGCCCAAGGCCCACGAGAAGAATGCCGAAGCCGGCAAGCTCTTCGCCCGGGAGCGCATCCGGCTGCTGGTGGACGAGGGCTCCTTCGTGGAGGACGGGCTCTTCGCCAACGCGCTGCACAAGGACCTGCCCGCCGACGGCGTGGTGACGGGCACCGCTCTGGTGAACGGCCGGCCCGTGGCCCTCATGGCCAACGACTCGACCATCAAGGCCGGAAGCTGGGGCGCGCGGACGGTGGAGAAGATCATCCGCATCCAGGAGGTGGCGCTCCGCCAGCGCATCCCCATGCTCTACCTGGTGGACAGCGCCGGGGCGCGCATCACGGACCAGCTCGACATGTTCCCGGGCCGGCGCCACGCCGGGACCATCTTCCACATGGAGGTGGCGCTCTCGGGCCTGGTGCCCCAGGTCTGCCTCCTCTTCGGGCCGTCCGCCGCCGGTGGCGCCTACATCCCGGCCTTCTGCGACGTGGTGATGATGGTGGAGGGCAATGCCAGCATGTACCTGGGCTCGCCCCGCATGGCCGAGATGGTCATCGGCGAGAAGATCTCGCTCGAGGACCTCGGCGGCGCCCGGATGCACTGCTCCGTGAGCGGCTGCGGCGACTTCCTCTGCAAGACCGAGCCGGAGGCCATCGCCCTCTGCCGCCAGTACCTGGCCTATTTCCCCCAGCATTGCGAGGACGCCCTCCCCAGCCACGAGTCCAGGCCCATCTCCCCCAAGGCCAAGGACCTCCGTGCGCTGGTGCCCAAGGACATCAACACCCCCTTCCAGATGAAGGACTTCATCGAGGGCCTGGTGGACGAGGGCAGCTTCCTGGAGATCAAGAAGCTCTACGCCGGCGAGATCATCACGGGCCTGGCCCGCCTCGACGGCCGCCCCGTGGGCATCCTGGCCAACCAGCCGCGCGTGAAGGGCGGCGTGCTTTTCGTGGACAGCGCCGACAAGGCCACGCGCTTCATCACGCTCTGCGACGCCTTCGGCATCCCGCTCGTCTTCCTCAGCGACGTGCCCGGCTTCATGATCGGCAGCGCCGTGGAGAAGCAGGGCATCATCCGGCACGGTGCCAAGATGATCAGTGCCATGGCCGGCTGCAGTACGCCCCGCTTCTGCGTGGTGGTGCGCAAGGCCTACGGCGCGGGCCTCTATGCCATGAGCGGGCCCGGCTTCGACCCTGACGCCACGCTCGCCCTGCCCACCGCCAGCATCGCCGTCATGGGGGCCGAGGCGGCGGTGAACGCCGTGTTCGCCAACAAGATCGCGGAGAAGCCGGAAGGCGAGCGGGAGGCCTACGTGCAGCAGCTCCGCGCCGAGTACAACGAGGACATTGACCTCAGGAAGCTGGGCGCGAACCTGCACGTGGACGCCCTCGTGGATCCCGCCGATCTGCGCGCCGAACTCGCGGCCCGCCTGGCCCGCGCCCGGCGCCGGGAGACCTGGCCCGCGAAGCGCCGCAGCGTGACGCCCGTGTGAGCGGTATCCTGGCCGCATCCCTGAGGAGGCCGCCGTGTTCCGCCGCGTCGAGGACGTGAAGACCATCTGGGCCCAGGAGGCGGAGAAGACCCTCGCCGTCTTCCAGGCCATCCCCGATGCCGCCGCCCACCAGGCGGTGGATCCCCAGCACCGCGACCTCCGCCGCCTGGCCTGGCACCTGGTGGAGACGGTGTTGGAGCTCCCCCAGAACTTGGGCCTGCGCGTGAAGGGGCCCGTGGGCCTCGGCCCGGACGGCTTCATCGCCGCACCGCCGCCGGCCACCATGGCCGAGATCGCCATGACCTACCAGGCCGTCAGCGCCTCGCTGCTCGACCACCTCGGCAGCTGGAGCAACACCGAGCTGGGGCGGTCCTTCACCCTCTACGGGGAGAGCTGGACCGGTGCCTACGCCTTCTACGTCCTCGTGAGCCACCAGACCCACCACCGGGCCCAGATGACCGTCCTCATGCGCCAGGCCGGCCTCAAGCCCCCCGCGCTCTACGGCCCCACCAGGGAGGGCTGGGCCGAGTTCGGGATGGAGGCCCCGAAGGTCTGACCTCCCCGCCTCTCCGGAGAACCCATGCGTGCACCCCTCCTCGGATCCGCCCTTGTCTGCCTCCTGTCCGCCCCTGCCGTGGCCCAGGACGCCCTTCCTCCTGCCACGACGGCTGCCATAGACAAGGCCGCGGCGGCCATTCTGGCCCGTACCGCCGCACCCAGCGCCTCCCTGGCGATCGTCAAGGACGGGCGGATCGCCTACCTGAAGGCCTATGGCACCGCCGACCTCGCCACGAAGACCGCTGCGACGCCCGCCATGACCTACAGCATCGGCTCCATATCCAAGCAGTTCACGGCCGCGGCCGTCCTGATGCTGGCTGAAGAGGGGAAGCTCTCCCTTGACGATCCGGTGGCCCGCTGGTTCCCCCAGCTCACTCGCGCCAAGGACATCACGGTTCGACAGATCCTGTCCATGACATCGGGCTACCGGGACTACTGGCCCCAGGACTACGTGATGCCGGGCATGCTCAAGCCCACCACCCCCCAGGCCATCCTCGACGACTGGGCCTGCAAGCCCCTGGATTTCGATCCCGGCACCAAGTGGCAGTACAGCAACACGAACTACGTGATCGCCGGGCAGATCGTGGAGAAGGTCTCGGGCCAGGCCCTGCTCGACTTCCTGCGGGGGCGGATCTTCAAGCCCCTGGGGATGACTTCCGTGGTGGACACCGATGACGCCCCCCTGAGGCCGGGCGAGCCCATGCGCTATCTCCGCTACGCCCTGGGGCCCGCGCGCCCGGCGCCCAAGGAGGGGCGGGGCTGGATGTTCGCCGCGGGCGAGCTGGCCATGACCGCCCAGGATCTGGCCCGCTGGGACGAGGCCATGATCGCCGGGAAGCTCCTCAAGCCCTCCTCCTGGCGGCTCCTGGAGACCGAGGTGCGCCTGGCGGACGGTGCGGGCACCCAGTACGGCATGGGTGTGGCCGTGTCCCTGAAGGATGGCCGCCGGCTCATCTCCCACAGCGGCGAGGTCTCGGGCTTCACCGCCGAGAACATGGTCTACCCGGACCAGGGCGTCGCCGTGGCCGTGCTCACCAACCTGGATGCCACCGGGGCCTCCGCGGAACTCGCCGGGAAGGCGGCCCAGGCCGTCTTCGCCTCCGGCGATGCCGGAACCCCGGCCGCCCTGGCCCAGGCGCGGAACATCTTCGCGGGCCTGCAGAAGGGCCAGCTCGACCGGAGCTTGTTCACCTCCGACGCCAACGCCTACTTCACCGAGCGGGCCCTCCGCGACTTCGCCTCGAGCCTCGGTCCCCTCGGTGCGCCCAGGACCTTCACCCAGGCTTCCCGGGGCCTCCGGGGTGGCATGGTGGTCCGGCGCTTCACCGCCACCTTCCCGAAGCGCACCCTGCGCATCTGGACCTATACGCGGCCCGACGGGAAGCTGGAACAGTACATGGTGGCCGCGGGAAGGTAGCCGCCCAGAGCCCTATGAGAAACATAGGGCTGAGTCTCAAAAATAATATTGAACGACCGCCGAGTCCTTTATACTTCGGAGACCCCCATCCCCGAGAGGCTCTCCATGTTCCGCGCCCTCTTCCTCGCGCTGGCCGTCACGGTCACGGCCCAGGCCCAGTTCTGGGCCCGCCTCATCAATCCCGATGTCCAGGTCACCCTGACCCACACTCCCAGCCTGGGCCTGAACATCTCCCGCATCGCCTTCCTGCCCGTCGGTGGCGCCAACAGCCAGGATCTGGTCTCGGCCCTCACCACGGACCTCTCGGCTTCCGGCAGGATCACGGTCCTCGACCGGGCCAACTTCGACGCCATCCTCAAGGAACAGTCCCTCGGGGAGAACGGCTACCTTGATCCGGCCACGGTGACGCGCCTGGGCAAGCTGCTCGGCGCCGCGGCCCTGGTGACGGTGAGCGTGCCTGTCTGCAAGGGCAGCGAGGTCCACCTCACGAACGACCAGTCCTACACCGACAAGAGCGGCGCCTATCACAGCGACATTCACTACATCTCCAAGACCGAGGTGCAGTTCGTCGCATCCATCCAGGTGACGGATCTCACCACGGGCAAGATCTACAGATCCCAGCGGATCGTCTTGAGCCCCTCCCTTGCGAACGAGTCGGAGCAGGGCTATCCCGAGTTCCCCGCCGAGATCCAGGTGCGGGAGGCGGCCATCCAGGCGGCCACGATCAAGGTCCATCGGATGTTCCTGCCCTGGACCGAGGTGCAGAAGCTGATCTTCTTCGACGACAAGGACTACGGCATGAAGGAGGCCTATCGGGCCCTCCAGGCCCAGGACATTCCGGCCGCCCTCGCGAAGGCCCAGGCCTCACTGGCCGCCGCCAAGGCCGATCCATCGGTGAAGCCGAAGTACCTGGCCCGGGTGAACTACAACCTTGGCATGGTCCACTTCATCCGGGGGGACTACGACGCGGCCAAGCCCCTCCTCCAGGCCGCCGTGGACATCAATCCCGGGGCTGACATCTTCCAGCAGAGCCTGGAAAACTGCCAGCGGGCCCTTCAACTGCGCCAGGAAAGCCAGCAGGTGGATGAGCGCACCGACGCCCAGCGTCGTGCGGAGGCGGAAGCGCAGGCCACCCCGCCGGCCCCCGCTCCTGTGGCCGCACCAGCTCCGAGCCCCGCCCCCGCCAACCCGTCGCCGGACACCGCCTCCCCCGAGGTGCGCCTGGAGCACCTGAAGATTCTGCTGAAGAAGGGCCTCATCACCAAGCA
>DAIDKC010000290.1 GCA_027451045.1 Holophagaceae bacterium
GACTTCCTGCGTGACACCTCCTACCGGGCGCTGCCCCTTCCAGGTCCACCAGGGTCAGGGTCGGGGCCTCCTCCTGGACGGCCGGGCCCGGAAGGTCCGAAGGGGCCTGCTCGGCGGGGGCCAGGAGGCGCTGCACCACGTCTCCGATGGGGAAGACGTGGTGGCAGGTGAAGCACCGCGCCCGCCGGTGGGTGGGGCTGAGGCGCTCCGGAAGCAGGCGGTAGCGGGTGGAGCAGCTCGGACAGTGGATTGCTTCGGCCACCTGGAACTCCTGGTATTTGCACCAGGATAGCACCCCACGCGAGAGGCCGGCCCCCCGGGGCCCGGGTATGCTCGGAAGCCTGGAGGTCCTGTGGCAGGCGTTTTCATCACCATCGAGGGCGTGGAAGGTTCGGGGAAGTCCACGCAGCTGGCGCGCCTCTCCGCACGCATCCAGAGGCTGGGGCTGCCCCTGGTGGTCTCCAAGGAGCCCGGCGGAACGGCCCTGGGGAAGGAGCTGCGGCGCCTCCTCCTCGAGCCCCATCCCAGCGGCGAGGTCTGGTGCCCCGACGCCGAGCTGCTGCTGTTCTATGCCGACCGGGCCCAGCACCTCCACGCCGTGGTGCGCCCCGCCCTGGACGAGGGCAAACTCGTGCTGCTGGACCGGTTCGAGGACTCCACCCGCGCCTACCAGGGCGCGAGCGGCGTTCCGGACGGGGCCATGGACCGGATCGGGGACCTGGTGCTCCGGCGCCTCAAGCCCCACCTGACCCTCCTGCTGGACCTGGATCCGGAGGAGGGGATGGCCCGCGTGGCCGCCCGGAACGGCGCCCACGGCGCCTTCGCGGAGACACGCTTCGACCAGGCCGCCCTGGAGTTCCACCGCCGGGTGCGGGCGCGCTTCCTGGCCCTCGCCCAGGCCGAGCCGAACCGGATCGCCGTGGTGTCGGCCCGGGAGTCCCCGGACCAGGTGGAAGCCGCGCTGTGGTCCCGCGTCTCCCCACTGCTGCGCAGCGCAGGCCTGGGAGTGGACTGATGTTCTCCCCGGCCCTCGTCGGGCACCAGGACCTCCGGGAGCGCCTGCGGGCCCGGGTCCAGGCCGGCCGGATCCGGGGCTCCCTGCTCTTCGCGGGCCCGGAGGGCCTCGGGAAGCGGCGGGTGGCCCTGGAGCTGGCCCAGCGCGAACTCTGCTTCCGCCGCAGCGCCTGCGGCCAGTGCGAGGGCTGCCGCCTCTTCCAGGGCGAGGATCTGCCCTTCGAACTGCCCAATCTCCTGCGCATAGCCCCCGAGGGGAAGGCCGGCGTCATCCGCATTGACCAGGTCCGGGAGGGGCTGGATTCCGCGGGCCAGGCGCGGTTCAGCCGGGGCGTCATCGAGTGGGCTTCCCTCGCCCCGCCTCCGGGCTGCCACCGGTGGATCCTGCTGGAGGAGGCCCATCGGCTCAACGAGGCCAGCGCCAACCTCCTGCTCAAGACCCTGGAGGAGCCGCCCGCCGGGGCCCACTTCATCCTGGTCACCCACCGGCCCGAGGCCCTGCTCCCGACCCTGCGGAGCCGCTGCGAGCGCATCCCCTTCCTGCCCCTGTCGGAGGCCGAAGTCTGGGAGGTGGCCCGGCGCCACGGCTGGACGGAGGCCGACCGCCCCCGATGGGCGGCCCTGGCCGAAGGCAGCCTGCGCTTCCTGGAGCCGGAGGCCTTCCGCAGGGCCGAGGCCCAGGTGGAGGCGTGGCTGGCGCTCCTGGCGGGGGTCCCCTTCGCCGAGGCCGCGGGTCCGCTCCTGCCGGAAAAGGAGGCGGCCCTGGCCCAGGGCGAGCAGCTCCGCCAGCCCCTGGAGCTGCTCCTGCGCCTGCTCGCCGATCTGGCGCGGGTCCGGGCGGGGCGGCCGCCGGCCCTGGCGCCCTGGGCGGCGGCCCTGTCCGGCCTGGCGGCGGGCGGACGCGACTTCCGTCCCGCCCAGGAGGCGGCCCTGGAGGCCCTGCGGCACCTCCCGCGCAACCTCGCGGCGGAGCCCCTCCTGCGGGAAGTGGCCCTGGCCCTTGGGAGGGCCTGAACCCCTGTCGTGACGCCCATCACCGCGGGGGGCTCTAGAATGGGTTGAGGAGTTGCAACTCCTGAACTGGAGACCGCCATGGGCGAGACCCTCTACGGCCACGACCTGCTCCGCCTCCTGATCGAGCGGGGCGGGATCTGCAGCCTGGACCAGCTGCGCGCCGATGCCGCGGCCGCCTACGGAGTGGAAGCCACCTTCTGCAACTGCCACGGGGACACCTTCGACCTGGAGGGTGTGCTGGGCTTCCTGGCCCGGAAGGGGAAGATCGCCCTGGACGGCGGCCGGGTGAGCCTCGGGGACGTTCCGGCCTGCCAGCACTGAGGTTCTACAATGCCTCCCAGGGAGGCGCCATGAAGCTGCTGCGCATCAACCACCTGGGCATCGCGTCGCCGGGGCTGGACGAGGCCATGGCGCGCATGGAGCGCCTCTTCGGCATGGCCCCGGACCACCTGGAGGCGGTGCCGGACCAGAAGGTGAAGACGGCCTTCTTCCCGGTGGGCGAAAGCACCCTGGAGTTCCTGGAGAGCACGGATCCGGAGGGCCCCATCGGGAAGTTCCTCCAGAAGCGCGGGCCGGGCATCCACCACGTCTGCTTCGAGGTGGACGACGTGGATGCGGTGGTGGCACATCTCGCAGGCCAGGGGGTGCGCATGATTGATCCGGAGCCCCGGCCCGGAGCCCACGGCTGCCGCGTGGCCTTCATCCACCCGGCCGAGACGGGGGGGGTGCTCATGGAGCTGAGCCAGGGACCCGGGGCCTCCTGAAGGCGCGGAGCCTGCCGCCTACTTCAGCCCCTCCACGAGGTAGAACTCGCTGAGCATGCGGTCGCAGGTGAAGGCGAAGACCTTCCCGTCGGAGGTGGCATAGGCGGTGCGGGTCTGGAGGTACCCGGCGGCATCCGGGGGGGCGAACTGGTCCACCCGGGTGCGCCGTCCGGTCGCGGGATCCAGCCGGTCCACCACGACGGGCAGCTGGGACAGGCTGGAGCGCACGTAGAGGGTGCGGTCGTCGGCCCAGCTCATGAGGCGGTCCCCGGGGCGGAGGCCCCGGACGGGGGTGGGCTCCCCGCCCGTCACCGGGAGGAGGTACCAGGCCACCCGGTCCCGGGTGACGAAGAGCCGCTTTCCGTCCGGGGACAGGGGGCAGCTGCCGACGATGTTGTGTCCGTAGCCGTCGCCGCTGACAGGCCGCGGGGCTCCCCCAGCCAGATCCACCAGGTAGTAGCGGAGCCCGTGCCCCTTCTCGCTGCCCTGGAAGACGGCCCGGCGGCCATCCGGGAGGAGCCAGGCGCAGTCCACCACGTCGAAGCGCGGCGGAAGCGGCACGACGATGGGATGGCCCGGGCCGGTGGGGACGAACACCAGGCAGGGTCTCGGGGAGACGGGGTCGAGGAAGGCCGCGGGGTCCACACCCTTGGCCAGCAGGGCCGAAGTCACTGCCGTGTCGAGATCCTGGGGACGGAGGCCCGCATAGGACATCTGGATCCAGCGCCCGCCCAGGGAGAAGCCGTAGGGGTTGCCCTTGCCCAGGCGGGCGGGCGGACCCCCCCCGACCTCCCCGAGGAAGTTCTCATCCAGGGCCGTCCCCCCATCCAGGGCGGGAGATTCGAGCAGAAGCAGTCGCCGCCCGTCGCTGCTCAAGCCCTCCACCTGGGTCCCGTCCCGGATGGAGCGGTCCTCGACGCCGGGCAACCCGGCCCGCTGCACCAGGACGCTCCGCTCCACTTCCTGGCTGGCCAGGAGGGCCCGGCCATCGGGCAGGGCGTCCATCAGCTGCTTGGCGCCGTCCCCTCGCCACAGGAGCCTCGGCGGGGCATCCGGACGCAGGGCCCAGAGGGCCGTCTGGTCTCCTTCCCGCTCGGACAGCCAGAGTTCCCCGTCCGGCCCCCAGGCCAGCCCCGTGAGGGTGTCCCCGTAGCCATCGCCGGGCTTGGTGAACACCACCGTGCGCCTCCCGTCCCGGGCCAGCTCCACCACCCGGGCCTGCCCGTCCTTGGCTTCCACCATGGCCAGCAGGAGGCCGGATGGGGAGAGGCGCAGCAGCTTCACCCAGTGGCTGATGCCCTGGAAGGAGAGGGCCTGGCGCCCCACGGGGAACTCCAGGCGGGTGCGCAGGTCGTCATCGCTGGTGAGGAGGACCAGACCCTGCCCGTCCCAGGCGGCTTCGAGCACGTCCGGCTGGAGGTCCCGGAGTCCGCGGCCGCTGGCCTGGGCCTGGGCCAGGGTGCCCCTGTAG
>DAIDKC010000291.1 GCA_027451045.1 Holophagaceae bacterium
GTCCACCTGGAGGATGACGGCTTCCACCTGGTCGCCCAGGTTGACCATCCCCTTGGCGGACTTGACCTTCTTGGTCCAGCTCATCTCGGAGACGTGGACCAGGCCTTCGATGCCCGGCTCCAGCTCCACGAAGGCGCCGTAGTCCGTGATGGAAACCACCTTGCCCTTGACCGTGGCCTGGATGGGATAGCGCTCCTCCACCGAGAACCAGGGATCGGGGAACTTCTGCTTGTAGCCGAGGCTGACGCGCTCGGTGTCCTTGTCGTACTTGAGGACGGCCACCTCGACCTTGTCGCCCACCTGGAACATCTCGGAGGGGTGGTTCAGCCGGCCCCAGCTCATGTCGGTGATGTGCAGCAGGCCGTCCACGCCGCCCAGGTCCACGAAGGCGCCGTATTCGGTGATGTTCTTGATGGTGCCCTCGACCAGCTTGCCTTCCTCCAGGCCCGCCAGGGTCTCTTCCTTCAGGCTGGCGTTGATGGTCTCGAGGAACAGCTTGCGGGACAGCACGATGTTGCCCCGGCGGCGGTTCACCTTGATCACCTTCATGTCGAAGGACTTGCCGAGGTAGGGATCCAGGTTGCGGACGGGCTTCATGTCCACCTGGCTGCCGGGCAGGAAGGCGCGGATGCCGATGTCCACGGCCAGGCCGCCCTTGACCTTCTCCAGCACGGTGCCGTGCACGGTCATGTTGGACCGGAAGGCCTTCTCGACCTCGTCCCAGATCTTCATCTTCTCGGCACGCTCGCGGCTGAGGCGCACGTTGCCATGGGCGTCCTCCAGCATCTCGAGGAGCACCTCGACCACGTCACCCACCTGCACGCCCTGGGAGCCGTCGGGATTGGCGAACTCGTCCAGGTTGACGGTGCCCGACCCCTTGTAGCCGATGTCCACGATGACGTCCTTGCCGCGGATTTCCACGACGACGCCCCGGACCACCTCCTCCTCGCGCAGGCCACGGGTCTCGCCCTGCAGGGCCGCCAGGAACTCCTGGGTCTCGGGGCTGTCGTCCTCCGCCAGGCCGGCATCGAGCACGGTGATACGGCCCATCTGCTTCGGAGCCTTGCCCTTGATGATTGATTCTAGCTTGGACATGAAGTCCACCTCGTTTGGTTGCGCCCGCTCCCTGGCGGTGCGCTGGAATCCCGGCACGCGAAGTCCGGCAGAACGGACAGGTTATCCCAATCCGCCGCTCCGGGCCAGGAAAAGGGGGCCGGCGTAGCATGGGGGCATGTGTCTGATCGGGTTCCACTGGCGTCCCGGGGCGGCGGAGCGGCTCATCCTGGCCGGGAACCGGGACGAGTTCCGGGACCGCCCGGCCTCGCCTCTGGACTGGTGGGAGGGCGGCCGGATTCTCGCCGGACGGGACCTCCGGGGGGGCGGGACCTGGCTGGGGGTGACCCGGGACGGCCGGCTGGCCGCCCTCACGAACCACCGGGATCCCGCCTTGGGCAAACCGGCAGCCCCGTCGCGGGGCCTCCTGCCGCTGCGCTTCCTCCAGGGCGGGGAGCCCGCCGAGGTTTTCCTGGCGGAAGTGCGGCGCGAGGCGGGGGCCTTCAGCCCCTTCAACCTCCTGCTGTGCGACGGCCGGGATCTCCTCGGCTACGAGAGCCGCCGGGACCGCCTCCTCCGGTTCGATCCGGGGGTGCATGTGGTCTCGAATGGCGCCTTCGACGAGCCCTGGCCCAAGGCCGCTGCGCTCCGCGCCGATTTCGCGGCCCTGGAGCACGATGACGAGGCGCTCCTGGACCGGCTCCAGGATGCCCGGACCTATCCCGACGGGGAACTGCCCCGGACGGGGGTACCCCTGGCCTGGGAGCGCCTGCTTTCCGCGGCCTTCATCCCCGGCGAGACCTACGGGACCCTCGCTTCCACGGTGGTTCGCCTCGGCCGGACGGGGGGACGCATGGCCGAACTGCGGCACGGGCCGCAGGGGCCGGAGGGGCGCACGGATCTGGCCTGGTAGCCCGGAACTGGGACCTTCCCGATTCCGATGGCCCCAAGGGCGTGATGCAGGCCGCAAGGACGGAACTGCTGGAGAAGCTTGGACAACCTTCGACCGAGATCACCCCGATCTCGGCATCCCCTTCCTTCTGGAGCATGCCCTCGAGGGCCCTGAGGGTGCCCGTGAGGCGGGCGGGGCAGCTGCCGCAGGCGCCCCCATGGGAGCGTCATCCGGATCATGACCTGCTGCTCGGGGCGGTCCACCGGTTCCGGGCCGCCGCCGGGAACCCGCGCTCGAAGCTTCTCAGACGCTGATCACCACGAGTTC
>DAIDKC010000292.1 GCA_027451045.1 Holophagaceae bacterium
GCGCGGGAAGGGCGAGCATCATGGCATCTCCTGGTCGTCGTTGCTGGAGGATGGATCTGCAGGATCGGCCTCGGCGCGGGCCTCCTTCTTGGCGATCCGGAGGCGGAGGTCGGCCAGGCGCTTCTCGAGGGCGGCGCGCCCCGGGAACACGAAGGCAAGGGCCCGTTCCCACTGGGAGGCGGCCTCCTCCAGCTTGCCCTGGGAGAGCAGCACCTCCCCCAGGTGCATGCGGACATCGGGACTGAAGGGGCTCCGCTCGACGGCCCGGCGCAGCGTCGCTTCCGCCTGAGCCACCTTGCCCAGCTTGAACTGGACCCACCCGAGGCTGTCCAGGACGCTGCCGTTGTCCGGCGTGGCCTTGGCAGCGGCCTCGATCAGCGTCGCCGCCTCCGGAAGATCCTGGCCCTGCTCGAGCATCAGGTAGCCCAGGTTGTTCTCCACGAGCGGGTTGTCGGGCTCCAGCTGGCGGGCTTCCCGGAGCACCCGGAGGGCATCCTGGGGGCGGTCGAGCTCCTCGTAGGCGCTGCTCTCCATCACGAGGATGTCCACCGTGCGGATGGGGCCGAAGGTGCGGGCCTTCTCGATGGCCGCGAGGCACCTGTCCCAGCGCCGGAACTCCTGCCAGAGTGCCGCCATCCCCTCCAGGTGGAGCTGCTCGAGGGCCGCCCGGGCCTCCCGCCGGGAGAAGAAGCGGTACTTGAGGGCATGGGGCGGGAGCGTGGCGGCCTGGGCGAAGAAGGGCACCTTGGGGTAGAGGCGGATCCCCTCGCGGATGCCCGCCAGGGCAGCCTTCCAGTCCCCCAGGCTGATGAAGGCCTGGCAGCGGTAAACCTGCATCTCACCTGCGATCCGCGGGGCGAAGGACTGCCCCTTCATGAAGGCCAGCAGCTTGGCACCCTGCCCCTGCAGCAGCAGGCATTCGGCATAGAGGGCCCTCCCCCCGTCGGCGACGGCCTCGTCCCCCTGGGCAGAGGCCACCATGGGGCCAAGCCGGGCCTCCGCTTCGCTGAACCGCCCCAGGTTCATGAGGGCCAGGGCCGTGTCGAAGGTGACCCGGGGTCCCGGCTGCAGGGCCTCGGCCCGACCGAGGCTGTCCAGGGCCTCGCTGAACCGCGAGGTTTGGAGGCGGATGAGGGAGATGTTCATCCAGATGGCGGGCTCCTGGGGGAGGTGCTTCGCCAGCAGGAGGAAGCTTTCCTCCGCATGGGCCAGGAAGCCGGCCTTGATCTGCTCCCGGGCCAGGTCCTCCAGCATCCTGAGCTGGCGGTCGTCGGGGTGGTGCTGGTTAAGGGCCAGCACGGCCTCCCGCTTGCCCGCGTAGTTGTCGCAGGCCACGGCCTGAAGGTAGGCCCGCTCCCAGGCCGCCGTAAGTGCTGGACGGAGACGGCCCAGGTTCAGCCAGGCATGCAGCGCCTCGGGGGCGTCATGGAGCTCCTCGGAGACCTCCCCGAGCCGGGCCCAGAGTTCGGGATCCTGGGGCAGCAGATCCACGGCAGCCTTCAGGTCCTTCTGCACCTGGGCGTCCATGGCATCGTCCGTCTGGCTCATCTGCATCTCGAGCAGCGCAAGGTGGGCCATCGCCTCGCCGCTCCGGGGCGCCAACGCCACGGCCTTCCGGGCCTCCGCCAGGGCTCCGGGCAGGTCCCGGGCTTCCTGGAGCGATTCGGACAGGCGGAGATGGGCCTCGGCGCTCTGGGGCACGAGGGCCACCACCTTGCGGTAGAGCGCTGCGGCGCCGGCCGGATCGGCGCCCCCCCCGCGGAGCTGGAGGCTGCGGGCCTTCAGCATCAGGGCGCGGACATCCACGGGGGGCGCCGGGGCCGGGGCCTGCCCGGCCACTAGGACCGGCAGCGCGAGGCCCGTCAGGATCAGGGTTCGGGGATCAGGCACGGGAGGCCTCCAGGGCGAGGAGCTGGGTCGCGCGGGCGTGGGGCCCGGCCCAGGCCTCCGGCGGAAGGAGGCGCTGGACGGCGGGTTCCCCCGGCCGCGGCAGGATGCAGTGGATCTCGGTCGCGACGGGCGCCTCCGGGGCGGGATGGACGGTCCGGGCCTTCTTGTCCCGGTAGAGCAGGGGCAGGCAGGCGTCCCAGGACGGCACCAGGGCGGCGAAAGGCGCGAGGCGCCGGGCGAGCAGATCGAGGAAGTCCCCGGGGAAGGGCTTGAAGCCCTGGGCTTCGGAAAGGAGGCAGGCGGCCAGCAGGCCCACCCCAACCGCCTCCCCGTGGAGCAGGCGGTAGCCCGAGGCCGCTTCCAGGGCATGCCCCAGGGTGTGGCCCAGGTTGAGGAGGCGCCGCTCGCCGGATTCCCGGGGGTCGCGATGCACCACCCCGGCCTTGTGGGCCAGGGCGCGCTCCAGCCAGATCGGCCGCACGGGACCCTCCTGGAGCATGTCCACGGCCCAGGCGAGATCCCCGAGGACGAGGGCCGTCTTCACCAGCTCCCAGCGGCCGTTGTCCAGGTGCCGCGCGGGCAGGGTGGCCAGGAAATCGGTACAGGCCACCAGGCGGCGGGGAGCATGGAAGGCCCCGACCAGGTTCTTGCCCGCGTCGAGGTCGGCGCCGGTCTTGCCGCCGAGGGCCGCATCGCCCATGGCCAGGAGCGAGGTGGGCCAGGCATGCCAGGCCACACCCCGCAGGAAGAGGGAGGCCGCCAGCCCCGAGAGATCGGTGAGCACGCCGCCTCCCAGGGCCACCACCGTGGCCTCCCGGTGGAGCGGCACCCGCGCCCAGTGTTCCAGCCAGGGGACGATGGCCCGCAGCGTCTTCTCCGCCTCCCCGATCTGGACCCACTTCGCGTGTTCGGGCTCGGGCATCCCCGCCTCGCGCCAGGCCTGGCGGAGGTGGTAGTCCCCCACCAGGGTCCAGGGTCCCTCGGGCAGGAGGGCGGGATCAGGGGCCGCCAGGAGGAAGACCTCCGTGGCGAAGCCGGGAGGCGTCGCCAGGCGCATGCTAGGGCCTTTCCCGGTCGTCGCGATCCTGCCGCCGGCCGAGGCCCCGTCCCCCGGGCAGGTCCAGGGAGAGGGTTGTCCAGGGCGCATAGACGAAGTCCCGGCTCTGGGGCCGCCCCGTGGCCGCGATGGCCCCGAGGCGCCCGGCCAGGTCGCCGCATTCCGGCGCCAGGGCCGAGACGGGCATGGCCAGCACCGGGAGGTCCACCCGCCCGCATGCCGCCTTCAAGCCCCCGGGAGGCAGGGGCCCGGTCTCCAGGAGGATCACCCCGATGACTCCGGCCCGGTCCAGCCTCTGGATGCGGGCCGCGAGGCTGCGCTCCCGCTCCGGGATCCCCTTGAAGGCAGGGAGGCTGGGCACCCGCGGTGCGAAGACGGCCACATGGCCCCGCAGGTCCAGGCCGGCCAGGTCGTCGTAGCCGCCCGGGCCCCGGAGCGCATACCCCACGAAGGCCAGGGGGGCGCTGCTGAACGCGGCGCCCCTGGGGGCTGATACCACCTGGATGTCCTTCCCCCAGGCCAGGGGGCGGACGGCCTCCCCCTTGGCGAGACTGGCACGGCCTTCCGCAGGCTTCACTGCGGCGGGCGGCGGGACCGCACCCGCCAGCCCCGACCCCGCCGCTGCAGCGAGGACCCCCAGGAACATCCACGTCGTGCCAGGCCTCATGGCCCCTCCCAGTCCCTCCACTTTACCGGCCCCGCCCCCCATCCGTCGAAGCGGCGCGCGGAGACACCTATGGGAGAATGGCCCCATGTCGGAACAAGGAGCCTTCTTCCAGCCGGACGCCGTGGATTCGCGCTCCCTGAAGCAGGCGCTCCTCTGGCGGCTGGCGGGCTACCTCAAGCCCTACTGGCCCTCCCTGGTCGCCCTGCTCGTCCTCATGGCCCTTGGCGCCTTCCTGGAGGTGATGCCCTCCCAGCTCACCCTCGTGATGATCAACCGCTTCATGGCGCACGGCAGCCTTCGCGGAGCCTCGCCCCTGGTGGGGACCTTCGTGGCCGTCCTGGCCGGGGGCTTCATCATCAGCTTCCTCCGCTACGTCCTGCTGGCGCGGGTGGGTCAGAAGGCCATGGTGGACCTCCGGGTCCAGCTGTTCACCCACCTCATGGGCCGCAGCACCCACTTCTTCCACCGGAACCCCGTGGGCCGCCTGATGACCCGGGTCACCAGCGACGTCCAGAACCTCAACGAGATGTTCGCCTCGGGATTCGTCGCCATCGTGGGTGACGCCATGTCCCTCCTCGCCATCGTGGCGTGGATGTTCTGGACGAATGCCGGCATGGCCCTGGTGGCCCTGGGCATCCTCCCCCTGCTGCTGATGGCCACCGAGATCTTCCGCCGCCGGGCAGGAGAGGCCTTCCGGGAGACCCAGCGGCGCTACGCCGCCATCAACGCCTACCTCCAGGAGCAGATCTCCGGCATGGGGCTGGTCCAGGTCAACGGGCAGGAGGCGCGCAGCGAAAGCGGCTTCCGCGGCCTCAACCAGGACTACCTCGAGGCCTTCCTCCGCACCATCTTCGCCTACGCCGTGTTCTTCCCCGTGGTGGAGTTCATCACCTCGGGCACCCTTGCCGCCCTCATCTTCTACGCGGGTTTCAAGCTCAAGGCCGGCGCCATCACATGGGGCCTCCTGCTGGCCTTCATCCAGCAGTCGGGCCGCTTCTTCCGGCCCATCCGGGAACTGGCGGAACGCTACAACGTCATGCAGACGGCCCTGGCCTCGAGCGAGCGCATCTTCCGCCTGCTGGACAACCAGGAGGAGATCCCCGAGGCTCCGGATGCCCGGCCGGCCGGGTTCCAGCGGGACATCCGCTTCGAGGATGTCTCCTTCGCCTATGAGGAGGGCGGGCGGCAAGTGGTCCGCAGCCTGAGCGGGACCATCCCCAAGGGCCGGCGCGTGGCCGTGGTGGGCCACACGGGCGCCGGCAAGAGCACCCTCATCTCGCTGCTCATGCGCTTCTACGATCCCCAGGAGGGCCGCATCACCATGGACGGGGAGGATCTCCGCGGCCTGCGCCTGCAGGAGGTGCGCGCCCTCTTCGGCCTGGTCCTCCAGGACGTCTTCGTCTTCTCAGGCTCCCTGAGGGAGAACATCCTGCTGGATCGGCCCGAGGATGAAGCGCGGCTGGCCTCGGTGCTCGAGCAGAGCCAGCTCAAGGATCTGGTTGCCCGCCTGCCCCAGGGCCTGGAGACCCAGGTGGGGGAGCGGGGCCAGAAGCTCAGCGCGGGCGAGCGCCAACTCCTGGCCTTCGCCCGGATGCTCTACCAGGATCCTGAGGTGCTGCTGCTGGACGAGGCCACCGCCAACATCGACTCGGAGACGGAAGCCAAGATCCAGGCCGTCATCGAGCAGGTCAGCCACCGCCTCACCACCTTCACCATCGCCCACCGCCTCTCCACCATCCGCGACGCGGACGAGATCTGGGTCATGGACCAGGGCGCCCTGGTGGAACGCGGCACCCACGACAGCCTCCTGGCCCAGGACGGCGTCTACGCCAAGCTGGTCCGCCTGCAGTTCGCGGAGGGCGAAGCCGCCTGAGGCCGGAGGCCCCTCCCCGGCCGTGGCATCAGAGCCCTGGAGGGAACCCGATGGCGAGGCGGATGCGGGCAATGTCGGGAGCGACGCTGCCGTCGGCCCGGCGGACGAGGATGGGGGCTTCCACCTCGGGGCATTCGGCGCGGCTCGCGAATCCTTCGGGAAGGTCCTGGCGGCGGGCCGCGGCGAAGAGGTCGAGTCCGTAGGGCTCGCCCTCCTTGAAGATCACCTCGCGGCGGTGGAGGCACAGCAGGTCGGCTCCCTCCAGGGCGGCGAGGGCACGCTCCCTCTGGTCGTTGGGGAAGACGCAGGTGAACATGCCGCCCGGCGAGAGGATCCGCGCCGCGGTGAGGGCGTAGTCCGCGAGGGTGCCCCGCACCTCCAGGCGGGCCGGCACGGCCTGGGGGTGGGCGGCGGCCACCCGGCTCCCCTCGGCCCAGTAGGGAGGCGTGCCCAGCACCAGGTCGAACGGGGCTTCCCCGGCCAGCACCCCGGGGTCGCGAAGATCCCCTTGGTGGATGACATACCGCGCGCCGAGGCCGTTGTAGGCCGCGCTCTTGCGCGCCAGGGCCACGCTCTGGGCCTGGGCTTCCACCGTGTGGACGAGGGCACCGGGGCAGCGCCAGGCTGCCATCATCCCCACGCTTCCGATGCCGGAGCCCAGGTCGGCGATGCGGTCGGCCCGGGGGCACCAGGTGGTGCCGTACCAGGCGGTCATCAGGTCGTCCACGCTGAACCGGTGGCCCCGGGCCTTCTGGAAGATGCGCCAATGCCCGCATAGGCCGTCGAGGGTCTCGTCCGCCTCGGTTTCCAGCCCGCCGGGCGGCACCGGACCAGGCCGGGTCCAGCCCTTGAAGACAAGCGCATCGTGGGTGGAGCGGGCGGGTCGCGGCATGCCCCGAGTGTCCACCGAATCCGGCGGGGGCGCAAAAGGGCTACCCGGCTGTTTCCCGCACTTCCGGAATTCCTCCCTGGCGCCGGTCGCCCGCCTGCGCCACACTCCCTTCATGGCTGACCTAGGGACGACCCCGGAGCCCGTCCTCCGAGAGGGGGAAGGCTCAGCCTGCGAGGGAGACAGTTGCCTCACCCTGGACGGGGCCTTCCTGCGGGTTCGCACGGCCTTCCTGGACCATCACCCGGGCGGGGACGTGGCCCTTCTGCTCCGGGCGTACGCCGTGGGCCGGGAGATGCACAAGAGCCAGGTGCGCAAGAGCGGGGAGCCCTACTTCTTCCATCCTCTGGCGGTGGCCGAGAGCCTGGCGGAATGGCGACTGGACGCCGTGAGCGTGGCCTGCGGGATGCTCCACGACGTGGTGGAGGACACCCTGATGACCCTCCCCCAGGTGCGGACCCAGTTCGGCGAGGAGATCGCCGACATCGTGGACGGGCTCACGAAGATGAGCAAGCTGGCCTTCACGGACAAGCACCTGCTCAACGCGGAGAACGTCCGGAAGCTCCTCGTGGCCATGGGCAAGGACGTGCGGGTGCTGCTGGTGAAGCTGGCGGACCGCCTCCACAACATGAAGACCCTCGATGTCATGGACGAGGAGAAGCGCCGGCGCATCTCCCGGGAGACGCTGGAGCTCTTCGCGCCGCTGGCCAACCGGCTGGGCATGGGCGCCGTGCGACTGGAGCTGGAGGATCTCGCCTTCCGCCAGCTGGAACCCGAACGCTACGTGGAGCTGAAAGGGGCGGTGGAAGGCAAGCGGACCAAGATCGCGGAGACCATCCAGGAGATCCAGGGCGCCATGGAGGCCATCCTGCGCCAGCAGGGCATCCCCGCCCAGGTGTACGGCCGGGTGAAGCA
>DAIDKC010000293.1 GCA_027451045.1 Holophagaceae bacterium
TCACCGCCATCCACGCCTTCCAGCCGGAGCAGCCATGAAGCACTTCACCCGCCTCGCCGACCTGGGCCCTGAGGGGGTCCAGCGCCTCCTCGCCACCGCGGCGGCCTGGAAGCAGAACCCGCCGGGCGCCCTCTTCGCGAATCGCATCCTGGGCATGGTCTTCTTCAACCCCAGCCTGCGCACCCGGGCCAGCTTCGAGGCGGCCATGCTCCGCCACGGTGGCCACGCCCTCGTGCTGGAGGTGGGCGCGGGCACCTGGAAGCTGGAGGACCGGGACGGTGCCGTGATGGATGGCGACCGGGCCGAGCACGTCCGCGAGGGCGTGCCCGTGCTCGGCCGCTACGTGGACGCCCTGGCCGTGCGGACCTTCTCCCATGGCGAGGGCGACGAAATGGACGAGACGGACCCCGTCATCTCCGCCTTCCGGCGCTTCTCCACCGTGCCCGTGCTGAGCATGGAGAGCGCCCGGGAGCATCCCCACCAGGGCCTGGCCGACCTGCTCACGATCCAGGAGGCCCACGGCACGACGAAGGTGCCCGTGACGCTGACCTGGGCGCCGCACATGAAGCCCCTGCCCAAGGCCGTGCCCAACTCCTTCCTCCTCACCGCCGCCGCCTGCGGCGCGGAGATCCGGGTGGCCGCGCCCAAGGGCTACGAGCTGGCGCCGGAGGTGCGGGCCGAGGCCGAGGCCTACGCCGCCGCCACCGGCGGGAAGGTGATCTACACCGACGACCAGGCGGCGGCCCTGGAGGGCAGCGCCGCCGTCTACGCCAAGGCCTGGGGCCCCTCCACCACCTCGGGCCTGCCCGCGGCACCCATGGCGGACCTCGCCGGCTGGATGCCCACCGCCGCCCACATGGCCCAGGCCGCCAAGGAGGCCGTCTTCCTCCACTGCCTGCCGGTGCGCCGGAACCTGGAGGTCCACGACAGCGTCCTGGACGGTCCCTGGAGTCGCGTCGTGGACGAGGCCGAGAACCGCTTCCACGTCCAGCGCGCCACCCTCCACGCCCTGCTCAACGCCTGACCGCCCCGCCCTGGAGCCTTCCATGCCCCTCTCCCCCAATCCCTACGCCGCCCTCAGGTCAGCCGCCCAGTACGTCCGCCTGTTCCGCGGCAAGACCTTCGTCGTCAAGGTCGGCGGCGAGGTGCTGGCCGAGCCCAAGCTCCGGAAGGCCCTCTGCGAGCAGCTGGGCCTGCTCTGGTCCTTCTCCATCCGGGTGGTGGTGGTGCATGGCGGCGGCGCCGAGCTGGACGCCGTCTGCGAGGCCATGCAGATCCCCGTGCAGAAGGTGGCGGGCCGGCGGGTGACGAGCCCCGAGGTGCTGGACGCCGCCAAGATGGTCTTCGCCGGGCAGGTGCACCTGGATCTTCTGGCGGACCTGCAGGCCGCCGGCGTACCCGCCGTGGGCCTCACGGGCCTCGACGCGGGACTGGTGAAGGCGACCCGGCGCCCCCCCGTCTCCGTCGTGCCCGACGGCGCCACGGAGGCCCAGCTGGTGGACTACGGCCTGGTGGGCGATGTCGAGGCGGTGGATCCGAGCGTCCTCAGCCATCTGCTGGAAGGCGGCTTCCTGCCCGTGGTGGCCCCCCTCACGGGCGGCGAGGACGGCGCCATCTTCAACACCAATGCCGATACCATCGCCGCCAGCCTGGCGGTGGCCCTCAAGGCTGAGAAGCTCTTCTTCCTGCTCTCCGTGCCCGGACTCCTGAAGGAGGTCGCGAAGCCCTCCTCGCTCATCCCCCACGCCACCCTGGCGGAGCTGGCCGGCTACGAGGCCCAAGGGGTGGT
>DAIDKC010000294.1 GCA_027451045.1 Holophagaceae bacterium
CGATAAGATCAACGCGATAGTGGACGCCGCCCGGGCCGTGCCCGGCGTGCTTATCCTCGACGTCGAGAAGGACGCCGACCACAACCGCACCGTGCTGACCTTCATGGCCCCCGCGGAGACGGCCGCCGACGCGATGTTCGCCGTCACGAAGAAGGCCGCGCAGTTGATCGACCTGAATCACCACAAGGGCGAGCACCCCCGCATGGGCGCCACCGACGTGGTGCCCTTCGTGCCCGTGGAGGGCGTAAGCATGGAGGACTGCGCGGAGCTGGCCCGGCGCCTCGGGCAGCGCGTGGCCGCCGAGCTGGCCATCCCCGTCTACCTGTACGAAGCCGCCGCCAGTCGGCCCGAGCGCCGGAACCTCGCCGAGGTGCGAAAGGGCGAGTACGAGGGCCTGGAGAAGAAGCTGCAGGATCCGGCCTGGACGCCCGACTTCGTCGCGCCCTATAACGCCGGCACCGGCGCCACCATCATCGGCGCCCGGGAGTTCCTGGTGGCCTACAACGTGACGCTGAACTCCCACGACAAGGCCCATGCCACCGACATCGCCTTCGAGCTGCGCGAGAAGGGCCGCGTGGCCCGCCGCGGCCGCGTGAAGCCCTACTACCAGGCGGGCGAGCTGATCTTCTACGCCGAGGGCTCCTTCCCCTGCGGAAACTGCGACTTCACCGGCGCCACCTTCCAGGAGACCGTGGACCACTGCGCGACCGCCCACGGCTACGACCTGCCCGCCCTCATGCGGATGAACGACGTGGATCCCGCGAACCCCGTGGGCCAGAAGGTCCGCCGCCGCGGGATGTTCAAGCACTGCAAGGCCATCGGCTGGTACGTGGACACCTACCGCCGCGCCCAGATCAGCATCAACCTCACGGACTACAAGCAGACCGCGCCGCACCTCGTGCTGGAGGAGGCCCGCCGCCTCGCCGCCGAGCGCGGCCTGGTGGTGACCGGCAGCGAGATCGTGGGCCTGGTGCCCTACCAATGCCTGCTGGCCTCCGGGAAGCACTACCTGCGGGCCATGGGCAAGTCCACCGGCGTGCCTGCGTCGGACATCCTCCAGAGCGCCGTGTTCTCCATGGGCCTCGGGGACGTGGCGCCCTTCGAGGTGGAGAAGAAGGTGCTCGGCCTGCCCACCTACGATCCCAAGGCCCTGGTGTCCATGCCGGTGCATGCCTTAGCCGACGAGGTGAGCCGCGACACGCCGGCCCCCGGCGGCGGTTCCATCGCGGCCCTGGCGGGCAGCCTGGGCGCGGCCCTGGCAAGCATGGTGGCCAACCTGGCCCAGGGCGGCCCGGACGCGGAGAAGGACGCCAAGCTCATCGCCCTGGCGGAACGCGCCCAGGCGATCAAGGATCAGCTCATGGCGGCCGTGGACGACGACACCAACGCCTTCAACGCCTTCATGGACGCCCGCCGCCTGCCCGACGGCACGGCGGACGAGAAGGCCCGCCGCCACGAGGCCATGCAGGCCGGCCTGAAGATCGCCATTGACGTGCCCCTGGCCACGGCCAAGGCCAGCCTCGCGGCCCTGGAGCTGGCCGGCGAGGCCGCGCGCCTCGGCAAGGTGGCCTCCATCACCGACGCCGCCGTGGGCGCCCAGATGGCCCATGCCGGCGTGCGGGGCGGCCTCTGGAACGTGATCATCAACCTCAAGGACATCACCGACCCCGCCTACGTCGCCGACATGCAGGCCCAGTGCGCCGAGTTGCTCCAGCAGTCCACCGCGAAGCTGGCCGAGGTCACCGGCTTCATTGACCAGAAGCTGGTGGACCGGCTGGCGAAAGCGAAGAAGTAGGCTCGGACCGCCTGATCGAGGCTCCGCTCGGGCTACTTCGTATTACGATGGCCTTCCACTCCCCGTCTGGAGCCATCCCATGGGCATCCTCCGCCTCGCCCTTCCCCTCCTGGTCGTCCTGACCCTGGGCGCCGCCCCCTCCCAGCCGCCCTCCGCCGCCCCCGGTTCCTTCGCGGGCCTGCGCTTCCGCAACCTCGGTCCCTTCCGCGGAGGACGCGTGGGGGCGGTCGCCGGGGTGCCCGGCCAACCCCAGGTCTACTACATGGGGGCTGCGGGCGGGGGGGTCTGGAAGACGGAGGACGGCGGTGCCAGCTGGCGGAACATCTCGGACGGCTTCTTCAAGACCGGCTCCGTGGGCGCCATCGCCGTGAGCGCCTCCGATCCCAATGTGATCTACGTGGGCATGGGCGAGGACACCATCCGGGGCAACGTCAGCCGCGGGGATGGCGTGTACCGCTCCACGGATGCCGGCCGCACCTGGACCCACCTGGGGCTCGACGACACGCAGCAGATCACCCGCGTCCGCGTGAATCCCACGAACCCCGACATCGCCTACGTGGCCGCCCTGGGCCACGTCTGGGGACCGAATGAAGCGCGGGGCATCTTCCGCACCCAGGACGGCGGGAAAAGTTGGAAAAAGATTCTTTATGTTAATGACAAAACAGGCGCTTCCGATTTATGCATGGATCCAACCAATCCCCGCATCCTCTACGCCGGCTTCTGGCAGGTGGGCCGCAAGCCCTGGACCCTGGAGAGCGGCGGGACGGGCAGCGGGATCTACAAGTCCACGGACGGCGGCGACACCTGGAAGCGGCTGGAGGGCGGGCTCCCCACGGGCATCCTGGGCCGCATCGGCCTCGCCGTCTCCCCCGCCCGGCCCGACCGCGTCTGGGCCCTCGTGGAGGCCGAAAAGGGCGGGCTCTACCGCAGCGAGGACGGCGGCGCCCGGTGGATCCGGGTGAACAGCGAGAACAAGCTGCGCCAGCGGGCCTGGTACTACTCCCGCATCTACGCCGATCCCAAGAACCCCGACACGGTGTACGCCCTGAACGTGGACTTCATGCGCTCCCAGGACGGCGGGCACACCTTCACCGCCATCCCCACGCCCCACGGCGACAACCACGACCTGTGGATCGCCCCGGAGGATCCCCAGCGCATGATCGAGGGCAACGATGGCGGCGCCACGGTCACCTTCAACGGCGGCGAATCCTGGAGCACCTTGATGAACCAGCCCACGGCCCAGTTCTACCGGGTGGCCGTGGACACGCGCGATCCCTACTGGATCTACGGCTGCCAGCAGGACAACACCTCCGTGGCCATCAAGAGCCGGGCCGAGGGCTGGGGCATCACCGCCGCCGATTGGCATGCCGTGGGCGGCGGGGAGAGCGGCTGGATCGCGCCGGAGCCGAAGGATCCCGACGTGGTGTTCGCCGGGGAGTACGGCGGCCAGATCACGCGCTACGACCGTCGCACCGATGAGACCCGCCTGGTCATGCCCTGGCCCCAGCTGGCCATCGGGATGGCCCCGAAGGATCTGAAGTACCGCTTCCAGTGGAACGCCCCCATCCTCATCAGCCGGTTCGCGCCCCACGCCCTCTATTTCGCTGCCCAGAAGCTGCTACGGAGCCTCGACCGGGGCCGGACCTGGGAGGAGATCAGCCCCGACCTCACCCGTAACGACAAGGCCACCCAGATCGCCAGCGGAGGACCCATCACCAAGGACAACACCGGCGTGGAGGTGTTCGGCACCCTCTTCGCCCTGGCCGAGAGCCGGCAGGATCCCGCCATCCTCTGGGCGGGCAGCGACGACGGACTCGTCCACCTCACCCGCGACGGCGGCAAGACCTGGACCGACATCACGCCCAAGGGACTGCCGAAGGACATCCAGATCAACAGCATTGATCCCTCGCCCTTCGACGCCGGCACCGCCTACCTGGCGGCCACCGCCTACAAGCTGGAGGACCTGCGGCCCTACCTCTACCGCACCAACGACTATGGCAAGAGCTGGACGCGGATAGATGCGGGCATCCCCGTGGGCGCCTTCACCCGCGTCGTGCGCGCGGACGAGCGGC
>DAIDKC010000295.1 GCA_027451045.1 Holophagaceae bacterium
GACCGGAACCCGGCCCGGGCCCCCGCCCCGAAGCTCCCGCGCCCCGGGAGCGGGCCCCGGAACCCCGCCGTCCCATCCGCCGCTGAGTAGCGACCGGACGACGAAGGCCCCGCATCGCGGGGCCTTCGTCGTCCTTGGCGCTGCCTGGATCAGATGATCTCGATGGGGTAGCTGCCCCTCTGGATCAACTGGCTCGCGATGCGTCCGCGCAGGCGGGCGCTGGAGGTGGGATGGAACTCGGCGAAGGCCTTGACGCCGGCCAGGGCATGCCGCAGGGCCTCGCCCTCCACCACGTCGGCGCAGAGCATGCGGGAATCACCGTGGACGCGGTGCCAGCTCTCGTTCACGTAGAGCTCGGTCATGTCGCGGGCGATCTCCGCCCAGCGGTGGCCGTTCTCCAGCATGCGCTCGGCGCGCACGATGGCGCTCTCCATGGCGTAGATCTCCGTGAGCATGTTGCTCATGCGGGCCATGACCTCCTGGTTGTCCACCAGCTTCTGGCCCAGCACCTGCACCGCCAGGCCGGCGGCCACCATGCACTGGCGCTTGCTCAGCTCCACGCCGTGCTTCAGGCGGGCCAGGGGCCCGGTGAAGTCGCCCGCCTTCGGGGGATTGGCGATCTCCTTGGCCACCTGCTGGCCGAACTGCAGGAGGGGCAGGTCGCCCTTCATGGCCCGCTTCAGGAGCGTGCCGGCGATGAGCAGGCGGTTGATCTCGTTGGTGCCCTCGAAGATGCGGTTGATGCGGCAATCGCGCTGGGCCTTCTCGGGGGGGTACTCGGCGCTGAAGCCGTAGCCACCGAAAGCCTGCACCGCCTCATCCGCCGTGGCGAAGAGGGCTTCGCTGCCCCAGACCTTGGAGATGCTGCACTCGATGGTGAACTCGTCAATGGCGGCCATCTTGTCCGCGCCGGCGGTGGGGCTGTCCCAGCTGGTGGCGTGGAGGGCATCATCCAGGTAGCCGATGGTGCGGTAGTTGAGGGCCTCGCCTACGAAGATCTTGGTGGCCATGTCCGCCAGCTTCTGCTGGATCAGGCCGAAGGAATTGATGGGCTTGCCGAACTGGAACCGCTCGCTGGTGTACTTGATGGTGTATTCCAGGATGCGCTTCATCCCGCCCACGCTGCCGACGCCCAGCTTGAAGCGGCCGATGTTGAGGATGCCGAAGGCGATCTTGTGGCCCTTGCCCAGCTCGCCCAGGAGGCGGTCCTTGGGGATGCGGCAGTTCTCCAGGATCACCGCCCGGGTGGAGCTGCCCTTGATGCCCATCTTCTTCTCTTCGGCACCGGTGCTGATGCCGGGGTCGGTCTTCTCGACGAGGAAGGCGCTGAAGTGCTGGCCGTCCACCTTGGCGAAGATGGTGAACAGGTCGGCGAAGCCGGCGTTGGTGATCCACATCTTGGTGCCGTTCAGCACCCAGTGGTCGCCGTCGAGAACGGCGGTGGCCTTGGCGCCCAGGGCGTCGGAACCGCTCCCGGGCTCGGTCAGGGCGTAGGCCGCCAGCCATTCGCCGGTGGCCAGCTTGGGCAGGTAGGCCTTCTTCTGGGCGTCGGTGCCGAAGTAGACGAGGGGCAGGGTGCCGATGCCGCAGTTGGCGCTGTAGGTCACCGCGAAGCTGCCCTGCTTGCTCATCTCCTCGAGCACAAGCATGGCCGTCCGCTTGTCCACGTCCATGCCCTCGTAGGCCTCGGGGATCTCCAGGCCCAGCAGGCCGAGCTCGCCCGCCTGCTTCATGAGCTTGACGGAGAGGGGCAGGTCCAGCTTGTCAATCTCCTCGTCCCTCGGGATCACTTCGCCCTGCATGAAGTCCCGGGCGGCCCGGGCGAACTCCTTGGCGTCATCCCCGAACTCCTCGGGGGTGAACTGGGGCAGGTGGCCCAGGGGGGTCAGCAGGAAGCTTCCGCCCTTGATCTGGTCGGTGGCCGTGGTGCTCATGGGTTGTTCCCTCCGGATTGGACAGGTCCCAAGATGCGGGGCCTCGGGGCCCTTGACTAGCCTCTACCTTTGGTCAATGTCGTCCAGGGGGATCGCCTGCCACCGGCGTTCGAGATATCCCCGCAGTCCCCCGCTGCGCGTGCGGGGAACCCGCGCTCGCAGCCAGGTCCATCCAGAGGGGAGCAGAGCCGGTTCGAGCGTTCGCGGGTGGGCTCTTTTTCAATGGAAGCCCAGGGGAGGCGCGATGCCGGAAGGCAGGCAGGTCCAGCAGATGTTCTCGGGGATCGCCGGGAAGTACGACGTCCTGAACCATGTGCTGTCGGGCGGCGTGGACTTCTGGTGGTGGCGGCGCATGGCGCGGATCTCCGGAGCCGGGCCCGGGAAGCGCTTCCTGGACGTGGCGGCGGGGACCGGCGATTCCTCCGTGGCCCTGGCGCGGAGAGGCGCCGAGGTGGTGAGCACGGACTTCACCCACGCCATGCTGCGTCTCGGCCCCCCCAAGTTCGCCCGGAAGGGCCTCGCGGCCCGCATCTGGGCCTCCTCGGATGCCGACGCGCAGCGGCTGCCCTTCCGCGACGCCACCTTCGACGGGATCACCATCTGCTACGGCATCCGCAACGTCGAGGTCCGGACCAAGGCCTACGCCGAGTTCCTGCGGGTGCTCAGGCCGGGGGGCCAGCTCACCATCCTGGAGTTCAGCACGCCCGTGCTGCCCGGCCTGAAGGGCCTCTACGACTGGTACAGCCACAGGGTGCTGCCGCGCATCGGCGCCTGGATCAGCGGCGATGCCTCGGCCTACGCCTACCTGCCCGCCAGCATCCGGGCCTTCCCCGCCCAGGCGGCCCTGGCCACGGAACTCCGGGAGGCGGGCTTCAGCCGGGTGCGCTGGACCAATCTGACCGGAGGCATCGTGGCCCTGCACACGGGCGTGAAACAGGAGATCCAGCCTGCCCTTGGGACAGGGAACGAATGGTTGTGATGAACAACACATCGGGACACGGCCGGATGAGAAAATACTCATCCGGTTGAGGTGATGTCCCATGCGTTTCCGCGCCACCGGCAGTGACCGCCGCTTCCTGCTGGAAGTGGCCGCAGTGGCGCTGCTCTTCGGGGCCTTCGCCTGGGTGCACATCCGGGGGCCCTTCCAGGGCGTGAGGGTCCTGGGCCTGGCGATGGGCGTGGGGTACGCCCTGGCCATCCTCGCGATGCTGATCCGGGCCCGCCGCAGCCCCGAGGAGGCCCGGGGCTGGACCCTGCTGGCCGTGGGCAGCCTGCTGGCAGCCCTGAAGACCCTGCTCCTCACCGAGACCGCGGGACACCACCTCCCGATCCCGACCTACCGGCTCCTGTGGGCCATCGGGCTCACGCTGGGGGCGGCCTCCTTCACGGCGGCGGGCATTCTGCACTGGCCCCTGGGGAAAGGCTCCCGTGCCGCC
>DAIDKC010000296.1 GCA_027451045.1 Holophagaceae bacterium
CCTGCTCACCCTGAACTACTTCCGTTGCACGGGTATCTGCACCCCGCAGCTCAACGCCCTGGCGGGGGTGCTCGATCAGGTCCAATCCACGCCCGGCAAGGACTTCCAGGTCCTCACCGTCAGTTTCGACCCCCGAGATACGCCCGAGATGGCGCTTCAGAAGCGCACGAACTACCTGGCCCAGATCCACCGCCCCTTCCCCCCCGACGCCTGGCGCTTCCTCACGGGGAGTGCTGCCGCCACGAAGGCGCTCGCAGACTCCGTGGGTTTCCGCTACGAGCGCTCCGGGGACGGCTACCTCCACCCGGGCGTGCTGATGGTGCTGAGCCCCCAGGGCAAGGTGACCCGCTACATGTACGGTATCTCATACCTCCCGGCGGACATGGACATGGCCATCCAGGAGGCCTCGCATGGGCAGGCGGAACCTTCCATCAACAAGGTTCTCGCCTTCTGCTTCAACTACGACCCCAAGGGCAGGCGGTACGTCCTGGACTTCACCAAGCTGGGCATGGGGCTTTCCATGGTGGCCGTGGTGATCTTTGCGCTCGTCCTGATCCTCAGGAAGCCCAAGACCGCTCCCCGCAAGGAGGATGAATGAGCGCCCTCGACATGGCCGGGATGCCGAGTTACCTGGAGAATACGGGACCGCGGAAGGGCCTGGCGGCCTGGCTGACCAGCACCGACCACAAGCGGGTCGGGATCCTCTACCTCGTCTCCATGCTCAGTTTCTTTCTCGTGGGGGTGGGGATCGGCTTCATGATGCGGCTGGTCCAGCTCACCCCCTTCGCGAACCTCATCACCGCCAAGACCTACAACGCCCTGTTCACGGTCCACGGCGTGATCATGATCTTCCTGTTCGTGGTCCCTGGACTCCCCGCCGCGTTCGGGAACTTCTTCCTCCCGATCCTCATCGGGGCGAAGGATGTCGCATTCCCGCGCCTGAACCTGGCCTCCTGGTACTTCTACATGTCGGGGGCCATCCTCGCCATGCTTTCCCTGTTCACTGGACCGGGAGCCCCTGACACCGGATGGACGTTCTACGTCCCCTTCAGCCTGCATACGGGCACGAATGTGTCGCTGGCGGTGTTTGCCGCCTTCGTGCTGGGCTTCTCATCCATGCTCACCGGCATCAACTTCATCACCACCATCCACCGGCTGCGGGCCCCGGGGATGACCTGGTTCCGGATGCCCCTGTTCAGCTGGTCCATCTACGCGACGAGCTGGATCCAGCTGCTCGCCACACCCATCCTTGCCATCACCCTGGTCCTGGTGATCCTCGAGCGTGTCTTCGGGATTGGCATCTTCGACCCCGCCAAGGGCGGCGACCCGCTGCTCTACCAGCATCTCTTCTGGATCTACAGCCATCCGGCCGTCTACATCATGATCCTGCCCGCCATGGGGATCATCTCCGAGATCCTTCCCACGTTCACGCGCCGCCCGATCTTCGGCTACAAGGCCATCGCCTTCTCCAGCCTCAGCATCGCAGGGGTGGGCAGCCTGGTGTGGGCCCACCACATGTTTACCAGCGGGCTGAGCCAGTTCGCGATCATGCTCTTCTCCCTCCTCACGATGATCGTGGCCGTCCCGAGCGCCATCAAGGTCTTCAACTGGGTGAGCACCCTCTACAAGGGCTCCATTGACTTCCAGCCCCCCCTGCTCTTCGCACTGACCTTCATCTTCCTGTTCTGCATCGGTGGCCTCACAGGGGTCATGCAGGGCGCGGTCGCCATTGATATCCAGGTCCACGACACCTATTTCGTGGTGGGGCATTTCCACTACGTGATGTTCGGAGGAACGGGCATGGCCTTCTTCGCCGCACTGCTCTACTGGTTCCCCAAGATGACCGGACGGATGTACTCGAAGAAGGCCATCTACGCGGCGTGGTTCCCCCTGTTCATCGGCTTCAACACCCTCTACTTCACCATGCTGGTGCTCGGCTGGATGGGCATGCCGCGCCGCTACTTCCATCACCTTCCACGCTTCAACACCGGCCATGACATCGCCACCGTCGGCAGCTGGTTCCTGGTGCTCGGCATCCTGATGCTCTTCGGCACCCTGATCCATGCCCTCTTCAAGGGGGAGAAGGCCGAGGGAAATCCCTGGGGCGGCGTGACGCTGGAATGGACCCTGCCGAGCCCACCCATCGCGGAGAACTTCCTGGAGATTCCCACCATCACCACCGGGCCCTACCACTTCCCACAGGAGGACCAGGCATGAGCATCCCGCGTCGGCGGTTCAACCCGGGGTTCCGGGGCCCAGCCGGGCCGGGAGGTGGGGCATGACCGCGAGTTCCCATGCCCCCGCCGTCCACCGGGACGACTTCGCAGCCAAGCTCGGCATGTGGCTGTTCCTCGTCACCGAGATGGTCCTGTTCGGGGGCCTCTTCCTCGCCTACTCCTACATGCGGTCCCAGTATCCCGGCGACTTCCATCGAGCCGGGACCGAACTGAACGCCACCCTCGGGGTCACCAACACCGTGGTCCTGCTCACCAGCAGCCTTACGGTGGCCCTCAGCATCGTGGCCGTTCAGCGAGGCGAGCGCCGCCGGGCGCTCGCCTTCCTGGGTACCACCCTGGGGCTCGGCGTCGTCTTCCTGACGATCAAGTCCATCGAGTGGGCCGCGAAGTTCCACCACGGGCTGTACCCCGGGGCAGCCCACCTGGCCACCCTGCCCCATGGCGAACAGGTGTTCTTCGGCCTCTACTTCACCATGACCGGGCTCCACGGCCTCCACGTGATCGCGGGCCTCGGCGTCCTCGCCTACATGTTCAGGAAGGTGGCTCGGGGCGAGATCGGCCCGGAGCGTCCGCTCCTCCTCGAGAACGCCGGCCTCTACTGGCACCTGGTGGACGTGATCTGGATCTTCCTCCTCCCGCTTTTCTACCTCGCGGCGTAAGGGCCCCCATGAGCGAACCCCTGCTTGCCTCCGAAGACCATCCCGTCGCCCATCCCGGCTATGCCACCTTCCTGAAGGTGTGGGCCGCCCTGGTGGTGCTAACAGGCGTTCTTGTGCTCATGAGCCGCTTCGGCCAGTCCTCGGCGGTCTGGGGCCTGCTGCTCGTCACGCCGGTCAAGGCCTGGCTGGTCTTCTACTTCTTCATGCACCTGAAGTACGAGGGGCCCCTGCTCAAGGGGGTGGTGCTCATCACCCTGGGCACCCTTCTCATCTTCTTCGCCCTGATGTTCTCCGACGTCGCCTTCCGCTGAGGTCGCGCCATGGACTGGATCAAAGAAGCCTCCACCTCGGCCCAGAGATCGGATGCGGTCTTCTTCTACGTGTTCACCCTGTCGGTGGTGTTCCTGGTCTTCATCACGGCGCTGATGATCTATTTCGTCATCCGCTACAGCCGCAAGCGCCATCCCAAGGCCGCCCAGATCGAGGGGCATATGGGACTCGAGATCCTGTGGACCGTTGTGCCCCTCGTGCTGTTCCTCACGATCTTCTACTACGGCTGGACCAACTACGAGTACATGCGCCATGCCCCGCCCGACGCCATGGAGGTGAGGGTGAACGCCCGCCAGTGGGCCTGGTCGTTCCAGTACCCGAACGGCAAGCAGACCTCGGTCCTCTACGCCCCGCTGGGCAAGCCCATGAAGCTGGAGGTCCGGAGCCTGGACGTGATCCACGGCTTCTTCGTCCCGGCCTTCCGACTCAAGGTGGACGCAGTCCCGAGCCACACCAACACCACCTGGTTCCAGGCCGCCCGCCTCGGGACCTACGATATCGAATGCACGGTGATCTGCGGCGTGGGGCACAGCCTCATGCTCAGCAAGGTGGTCGTCGTCCCCCTGGATGCCTTCAAGGCCTGGTACTTCGGCGGCAATGACGCGCCCCCGCCCACACCCGTGGCGGCGCCGATTCCGGCCACCGCCCCCCTGCACCCCGCCGTGGCCCTGATGCACGCGAAGGGATGCCTGGCCTGCCATTCCCTGGACGGGACCCCGATGGTGGGCCCCACCTTCCAGGGGATGCTCGGGCGGCGCGAGGTGGTGGTGGAGGCCGGCCATGCCCGGACCCTCACCGT
>DAIDKC010000297.1 GCA_027451045.1 Holophagaceae bacterium
CGGATCCGCTCCGCCAGCCGCAGGATGTCCGCCGGTTCCATGCAGGAGGAATCCTGGTTGAAGGGCACCTCCACGGCCAGCCGGGCCAGCTGGCCCAGCTCGGGGACCTGCTCCTGGAGGTGGTCCAGGAAGCGGCCCGGCGCCAGGGATGCGGGCTCGCCGCTGGGCGTCATGCCCAGGGTGCCGCCGGTGTGGAGGAGGAGGATGCTGCGCGCCATGGTGTCCCCGAGGCCTCCACCCTACCCCGATCCGCCCCGGGATCCCGGTCACAAGCCCGGCTAGGCCGGTGCCGCCGCCACCGCGGCCTTGACCTCGTCGTACCCGTGCTCGCTGCTGCAGTTCAGCACCACGGCGCACTGCCCCGGCTGGTTGGGGGGCAGCTGGATGGTGCCGGTGAAGAGCCCCCGGGCGTCCGTCCGGCCCGAGAGGAGGCCCGTGGCCTTCTTGAGGCTGGAGACCAGCTTCAGGGTGACCTCGGCCCCCACCACCGGGCTGTGGCTCTGGCAGAGGCGGGCCCTCGCCTGGACGGTGAAGGGGGTGCCGAACACCGGCCGGAGGGGCTGGTCCAGCACCAGTTCGAGCGTGTCCACATCCCCCTCCGCCTGGAGGAATTCCAGGATGGCCACGTCCAGGGGGCGGTCGTTGAAGGCCTGCTTCTCCAGCAGGTCCGGCGGCGTGAGGTCGTACTTCCCGTTCTTGATGTCGCGGATGACGGCCCGGTGCTGCTCGTCCATGCGGGTCTGGACGATCCCCTCGTCGAGGCGGGGCTCCGCCAGCAGGTCCTCGTAGGAGGAGCGGTAGCTGTCCAGGATCTCCCCGCCCACGTAGATCAGGGTCTCGATGCGGGGATTGGCCAGCCCCTTGTCCTCCGTCTGGACGTGGAAGACGCGGTTCCCGTGCCGGACGTCGGTGTTGTAGCCGGTGATCATCGGACCATCCTGGCGGGGGACAGGGCTTCCATGGGCTTCATGGCCTCAAGGATGCAATTTGCCAGCCAGATCGGGAATGACCTCCCAGGCGATCTCCCGGATGACCTGGTCGCCCATGCGGGCCACCACGGCCTTCACCAGGGCATCCACCAGGACCGGATCGGCCAGGATGGCCTGGACGACCGCCCGGGCCTGGTCCTCCCCGGCTGCAGCGGCAGGCCCCGCCGGCGGGAGCTGCCCGAACACGGCAGGTCCCTGCCCCTCCGCGACCAGGGGGGCGGGCTCCGGGAGTTCCGGCAGCGGGGCCTCCAGGACGGCCTGGACCGGCTCGGCCGGGGGGGGCAGGAGGTCGTCGAGGGCCGCTAGGTCCAGCGCCTCGTCGGCCGCCGGAGCGGGTCCGCCCGCAGGCGCCTCTTCCACGACGGCGAAGGGCACCCCGGCGTCGCCGGGCCCGGGCACGACCCCGGAGGGCATCTCCAGGTCGAGCTCGTCCAGATCCGGCAGCGGCGCCAGGGACGGCTCGGGGAGCGGAGGCAGGAGGTCCGCCTCGGGCTCAGGGGCGGCGGGGGGTTCCGGCGGCAGGTTGCCCAGGTCCAGATCCTCGAGTTCCAGCGAGACCTCGGGCAGTTCCTCCAGTCCCGCCACGGGCTCC
>DAIDKC010000298.1 GCA_027451045.1 Holophagaceae bacterium
AGGCTGGTTGGGGCGGGAGGGGCCGGCAGGCGGGTATCCCCTTCGACACCCACCTTCCTGGACAGGTCATGCTTCGGATTTCGGCCCTTCCGGGGGGCATGGGCCTGGGGAGCCGTGTCCGCCTCGGCCTGGGGGGTTCCGGAATCGGGGGGGTGCTTTCCTTCCTGGGCAGGGGAGGCTGCGCCGAACAGGAGGAGGCCCATCAGAACAAGATTGGGAATGCAACGCTTTTTTACATTCACCATCGAGTTTTTAAAAATAAATTTCATGTTATTGAATGGTTTCATGGTGACCTCGCGTTTCCATGGATGGGCGGCATAGAGCGAGAGTCAACATCAAAAAAAATATTTTATTACAAATCAATTTCTTGCTTTATATGAATATTTTTGATGATGTGCCTGTCGCGAGAGTCGGAGGCGTGGATCCAGTCTCCCGGGGCAGGCCTGAGCCGGGCCCGTCCCGGGCCGGGTCGGCAGCACGGGATGACCCATCCCCGCCCGGGGCGGCGACCCTGCCCCTTCGTGCCCGTGCGCCTCAGGCCGGAAGGGCCGCCGCCATGGGCTGGAAGAAGGGGTGAACATGGGTTGGGGCGCTCTCCTCGGACCACTCCCAGCAGGTGGGATCGGCCAGGATGGCCTGGGCGAGGGCGACGTGCATCGCATGCCCGGCGGCGTGGGCCTCGACAAGGCCGAGCAGGGGCGCGCCAAGCAGGGCCAGATCACCCACCAGGTCGAGCATCTTGTGGCGAACGGCCTCGTCCTCGAAGCGCAGGGACTCGTTGAGGGGCCCTTCGCTGCCGAAGACCACGGCATTGTCCAGGCTTCCCCCGAGGGCCAGCCCCCGGGCGCGCATGGCCTCGATCTCCTGGGCCAGGCAGAAGGTGCGGGCGGCACCCAGTTCCCGGCGGTACTTGTCGGGGGCGAGGCTCAGCTCGCGGCTCTGGCGGCCCAGGGCGGGAACAGGGAAATCAATGGTGTAGCGCAGGCGGAGCCCATCATAGGGGGACACGCGCATCCAGCGGTTCCCGTTCCGGACTTCCACGGGACGGGTGATCTTCAGGAAGCGGCGGCGCCCGTCAAGGGTGCGGGTGCCGGCCTGGAGGATGGCCTCCACCCAGGGACCGGCGCTGCCATCCAGGATGGGCAGTTCCTCGGCGTCCACCTCGATGCGCAGGTGCTCGATCTCCAGGCCCATGAGGGCGGACAGGAGGTGCTCGATGGTCTGGAGCCGGATGCCGTCCTTCACCAGGGTGGTGGAGAGCACCAGGTCGCCCGCGAGTTCCGCCTTGACCGGGATCTCGGTGCCAGTCGGCAGGTGGACGAAGCGGAGGCCGGCGGGGACCTCCACCGGCACCAGCCGGACCGTGCAGGGACGGTTGCCGTGCAGGCCGCGGCCCGAGACCGTGGTCTCCCGGGCAAGGGTCTGGAGCTGGCTGCTGCGCGGCATGGAACGACCTCACAGAAGGTCAAGCCTGTTTCATGCCAAAATGTAAATCATTATATAAATAGAGATGAATTCGATTCGGGGCTTTCGACCTGTGGCTCCCCTGACCACACCCCGTGGTCAACGGGGGCGGGCGCGCTCCCAGTCCTCGGGGGTGGTGAGCTTCAGATTGGACGAGGGGCTGGGGATGAGTTTCACGGCCAGGCCGAGGCGCTCCAGGAGGGCGACATCGTCCGTGCCGACGTAGGCCGCGGCCCGGGCCGCCAGGAAGGCCTGACGCCAGGTGCCGAGCCGGGCGATCTGGGGGGTCTGGGCCCGGAAGAATTCCTCCCGGGGTTCCGTGCGGAGTACCTGGCCCCTGCCGTCCACCCGTTTCAGGGTGTCCGTCGAGGGCTCGCCCAGCAGGACGCCGTCGTACTGGTCGAGGGCGGCCAGAGCCTCCCAGAGCGGCGCCGCGGGAGGGAAGGGACGCACGGCGTCGTGGATCATCACCGCAGCCAGAGGCTCGTCGGGCAGGAGCTGGAGGGCGGACCACACCGAGTCCTGCCGGGTCTCGCCGCCTTCCACCACCTGGCAGGGCACAGGGAAGCGCCACTCCCGGGCTTCGGCGAGGTGGGAGGCGGGAACGGCCAGGGCGATACCGGCCAGCGGGGGCATGCCCTGGGCCAGGAAAGCCTCGACCGTGGCCTGGAGGAGCGGACGGCCGCCCCAGTCGCGGAACTGCTTGGGAATGCCGCCTCCCATCCGCAGCCCCCGCCCTCCGGCCGGGATGATCAGGTAGGGGCGCCTGGGATTCAGGAGGGAGACGGGCTCCAGTCCGGCCGGGCCCGGAACGTGGGGGGAATGGGGTGCGGGCGGGCGGCCTGCGGGATCCATGTCAGCGCCGCCGCGTAATGAAGGGCTCGATGCCGCGGTCCTTCAGAAGCTTGGCGATCTGCTGGGCGGCCTTTTCCGCGTCCCCGCGCTGGGTGTAGCTTCCCACCCGGACCCGCTTCACCAGGACGCCGCGCTGCGTGACGGCATCCTGGAGGCTCACGGGGCCGAAGGCATCCCCGAGCGTCTCCTCCAGGGCGGCGATGTTGGCGGGATCGGACAAGGCCGCCACCTGCACCACGTAGGGGTCCTGCTGGTCCAGCGCCGGATCCAGGGGCACGGGCACGCCCTCCGGGTTGACGGTCTCGATGCGGACCCGGGCGACGCCCTGATCCAGGAAGCCGAGCACCTTCGCGCCCTTGCGTGACAGGTCCAGGATGCGGCCCCGGGCGAAGGGGCCCCGGTCGTTCACCCGGAACAGGGCGTGCTCGCCGTTGCGCAGGTTGGTGACTTCCACCAGGGTCCCGAGGGGCAGGGTGCGGTGGGCGCAGGTGTAGGCGTCAGGATCGTAGGGCTCCCCGCTGGCGGTCGGCTGTCCGGCGAAGCCGTCCCCGTCCCCGCCGTACCAGCTGGCGGTGCCCTCCTCCACGAAGGGGGCCGGCGGCGCGGAGACGGGCATCCGGCCGGGTGGAGGCAGGGGGCGGGTGAAGGTGGAGGGAGGGCGGGTGCAGTGCAGGGTGAAGGCCAGAGCCACCAGGGCCGCCCACTGGGAGGCGCCCAGGCGGGTGAGGCGGAGGAAGCCCCCGTTTCCCGGTTCCGAAGGGACAGGCGGATCGAACACCACCTGGATCTCGTGGATCCAGTGGGCGCAGGCCTGGCTCCAGTTGTCGGGATGGAAGGACGCCACCAGCAGACTCCGAAAGATCCACACGGTCTGGACACAGGTAGCGTGTCCGTATATTACGCCATTATATGTATGGCGATACCTGCGGGCAAGCTTAAATAATGCGCGTCCCGTATATCAACGTTTGATGGATCTTATGCAGGTATGGCGTCTATTGGCGCAGCGGGATCCTGGCGACGGGGAAGGGCGTGGGACGGTTGCCTTCCGCGTGGAAGGGCGCCGGCAGTCGGCGGGCGGCTTGGCGGGCGCGGAGTGCCGAAGGATAGGCCCCCAGGAAAACCTGGTAGCAACCGCGCCCGTCTCGCAGGGTCATGGGCAGCAGGAAGAGATCGGGATCCCTGCTGGCCAGCAGTTCGGCCGCATGCTGGACCGTCCGCCCCTGGCAGGCGATCTCCAGTCGGAGGGTCCAGGCCCGACGATAGGCGTGGCGCTGGGCCTCCCCTTGGGCCAGGGCCAGGGTCCAGTTGCCGGTCCTGATGGCCCGGAG